>NZ_RZPF01000420.1:0-5774 GCF_004022735.1 Mesorhizobium sp. M7A.F.Ca.AU.001.01.1.1 | reverse complement strand
GCCGACATCACCGCCGATTTCGTCTACGCCCGACTGCAGACCGGCAGCGATGACAATCCCGACTGCTATACGCCGAAAGGCCTCGATGAATGGGCCGCGCGGGTAAAGACCTGGGCGCAAGGCAAGCAGCCGGCCGACCTGCGGCGCGCCGACCCCGCCACCGATGCGCCGGTCAAGCCGCGCGACGTGTTCGTTTACTTCATCACCGAGGGCAAGGTGCGCGCGCCGTTCGGCGCCATGGCACTGATGAAGCGAGTGGACCAGGGTCAACCGGTGCCCTGACGCAGCGGAATCATGGCATCTTCGCCACCGTCGTAACCTTATCGATACCTCCTTGCTGCATGAATCCAGCCAGACCAGTCGCAGATCTGGGCCGCCACGGGCAAGGACGAGGGGCATGTCGCTCGACTACACTTCACTTCTCCTGGCTGTCGGTTTTTCCGCGGCCTGCCTGAGCCTGACATTGTTCGGCATGTGGCTGACCGCTCGCTCGGAGAAATTCCTGCTGACATGGGCGATCAGCCTGGTGTTCGTGGTCGGCGATATTTTTGTCTATGACGCTTATATCGACATGCCCGGGCGCCTGCTGGGCATCGCCACGCTGGCTTTCCTCCTGCTCGGTTTCTCGACAATGCTGGGCGCGGCCTACCAGTTTAGAACCGGCGGCTCGCCAGTGCCCCGAACTGTACTTGGCAGCGCCATTTCGCTGGCCGTGACGTTGCCTCCCATGGCTCTAGGCTATGACGGGCTGGGCTTCATGTTCGAAAATGCCTTCGCCGCCTTGCTTCTGTTCGCAACGGCGGTCGAATACTGGAAGGGCCGCGACGAAGCCCCTGCCCTGACGATCGGTATCACCGCGCTCTATTCTGCCACGGCCGCATCCTTCGCTCTCTGCGCCATGGTTTTAGCCTTGGATGGAAAGCTGGTCCTTGGACATGCGCCAAGCAACTGGGCCGAGGAACTGAGCCTCATCATCGTCATCGCCAGCATGACCGGGATTGGAGCGCTTTCCCTGGCCCTGAATCAGGGACGCTTGGCCCGGCATCACCGCCACAATGCCCTGACCGACCCGCTGACCGGCCTGCTCAACCGCCGCGCCCTGTTCGACCTGCACGGCGATGCGCCGGTCGGCGCCTTCACGGCGGTGGTCGTCTTCGATCTCGACAACTTCAAGGCCATCAACGACGAATTCGGCCACGCCGCCGGTGATGAGGTGCTGAGGGTGTTTGCACGGGAACTCGCCAGCAATCGCCGCCCGGCCGACGTCGCCGCGCGCATGGGCGGCGAGGAGTTCGCGCTGGTGCTGAAGCGGACCTTGCCCGAAACGGTGGAGGCCACCGCCGAGGCCATACGGGCAGCTTTCGCCGCGCACCGCATCGAAACCGAGACAGGCTCGCTGATATGCACCGTCAGTGCCGGATTTGCTTTCGGCACCAAGGAAGGCCTCGGCTTCGACAAGGTGCTCAACGCCGCCGACAAGGCGCTCTACGACGCCAAGCGCGGAGGCCGTAACCGCGTCACCGCATCTCCGTTCAGGCGCGCAAGCTAATCGCGCAACACCGGCCTCTGATCGTGGGGAGACGAATGCGGCTCCTAGGCCGCCATGACAATCTCATTGAAGGTATCGAGATCGACATAGAAGACCTTGGTGATCTCCTCGATCAGATCGTCGTAGTCGCAGCCCTGTGATCTCAAGATATTGATGGCAGCGATGATGTCGACGCGTTCGGTAAGCCGCCGCTTCTGGTAATCCTCGACGTAACGTTCCATGGCTGTCCCTTAGCCTGTGTGCCCAAACGCGTTTGAACGACAGAGATCGCAGGAGGGAAGCTAGGCAGCCTTGCTTGCGTGAAACTTGCCCGGCATTGGCCGTGGTCCTCGATCTGCGATAACCAGACTGATACGGAAGCGGCCGACTCACAAAGCCATGGAAAAGACTAGCACGCGATATTGAGCGTGCCAGAGACGCAGGTGATCGGATGGAGAAATATTGGACTTGGCAAGAACTTCGGATCGCCAACTGAAGTTCACCGCCAATGCTAGACGGTAAGGAACTTCCGCACATCAGCCCGGTCTAAATCTTCAGCCGGGCCGGTATGGACGATCACGCCCCGGTCCATGATGTTGACCTCGTCGGCGAGCTCGCGGCAGAAATCGAGATATTGTTCGACCAAAAGCACGGCGATGCCCGCCTGGTCGCGTAGATAGCGGATGGCGCGGCCGATGTCCTTAATGATCGACGGCTGTATGCCCTCGGTCGGTTCATCGAGCACGAGCAGTTTCGGCCGCATCACCAGCGCCCGCCCGATGGCGAGCTGTTGCTGCTGGCCGCCGGAAAGATCGCCGCCGCGACGGCCGAGCATCTGCTTCAGCACAGGGAACAATTCGAAGACATGCGCCGGAATGTTGCGGTCGGCTCGCCTCAGCGGCGCAAAGCCTGATTCCAGGTTCTCCCGCACGGTGAGCAGCGGAAAGACCTCCCTGCCCTGCGGTACGAATGCGATGCCCGACCGGGCGCGGTCATACGCCGCGCTCCGGTCGAGCGCCTTCCCCTCGAAGGCAACGCTTCCGCTCGTCAGCCGGTGGTGGCCGACGATCGATCTCATCAAACTGGTCTTACCGACGCCGTTGCGGCCGAGCACGCAGGTGATCTTGCCGGCGCCCGCCTTCAGCGATACGCCGCGCAGCGCCTGGGCGGCGCCGTAGTGCAGCGTGGCATTGGAAACTTCGAGCATGTCAGCGCCGTCTCCAGAACCTGAGAAACGACAGATCGAAGTGATGGAACTGAACCCGCCAGACCATGCTCATCTCCCCAGATAGACTTCGACGACACGCTCGTCGGCCGACACGAAATCGAGTGTGCCTTCCGAGAGCACCGAGCCCTCGTGCAGGCAGGTGACCTTGACGCCGAGCTCGCGCACGAAATGCATGTCGTGCTCGACGACGATGACCGAATGGTCGCGGGCGATATCCTTGAGCAGCCGCGCGGTTTCCTCGGTCTCGGCATCGGTCATGCCGGCGACCGGCTCGTCAACCAGAAGCAGTTTCGGGTCCTGCGCCAAGAGCATGCCGATCTCCAGCCACTGCTTTTGCCCATGGCTGAGATTGGCCGCCAGTTCGTCACGCTTGTCGCCAAGCCGGATGATGCCGAGGATGTCATCAATCTGCCGCGTCTCGGCGGCCGAGCGGCGGTGAAACAGCGCCGGGAAGATCGAGCGAGGACCCTTCAGCGCCAGCATCAGGTTTTCCTCGATCGTGTGGCTTTCGAAGACGGTCGGCTTCTGAAATTTACGGCCAATGCCCATCATTGCGATCTCGGCCTCGTCGTGCTTGGTCAGATCGACTTGGCCGTCGAAGAACACTTCGCCCTCGTCGGGCCGCGTCTTGCCGGTGACGATGTCCATCATCGTCGTCTTGCCGGCGCCGTTGGGGCCGATGATGGCGCGCATCTCGCCCTTGTCGAGCACCAGCGACAGATTGTTGATGGCGCGAAAGCCGTCGAAGGAGACCGAGACGCCGTCGAGATAAAGGATCGTGTTCGACTTTGACATGGTCGCTCACTCCGCCGGCTGTGGTTCGGGGTTGCTGGCGGACCAGTCACCTGGCTTTCTTGCTTCACTGCGAACGATTTTCGCCGGCGGCGAGACATCGGCATCGGTGCCGGCTTCCTCGGCAATCGAAGCAGCTCGCAACGCCTTGGCGTTGCCGCGCCAGCTGTCCCACATGCCGATGATGCCCTTGGGCAGCAAAAGCGTGACGGCGACGAATAGTCCACCCAGTGCAAACAGCCAGAACTCCGGCAGTACGCCGGTGAACCAGGATTTTCCGGCATTGACCAGCAACGCACCGATGATCGGCCCGACAATGGTGCCGCGCCCGCCGACAGCCGCCCAGACGACGACTTCAATCGAATTGGCCGGCTCGAATTCACCCGGATTGATGATGCCGACCTGCGGCACGTAGAGCGCGCCGGCTATGCCGGCCATGACGGCCGAGACGGTGAAGGCGAACAGTTTCACGTTCTCCGCCCGCCAGCCGAGGAAGCGCGTGCGGCTCTCGGCATCGCGTACCGCCATCAAGAGCTTGCCGTATTTTGAGCCGACGATCGCCCAGGTGACGAAGACGGCAAGTGCCAGCATCACCGCGCTGGCGGCAAACAGCGCCGAGCGCGTCGCGTCGGCCTGCACGTTGAAGCCCAGAATATCCTTGAAATCGGTCAGGCCGTTGTTGCCGCCGAACCCCATGTCGTTGCGGAAAAAGGCAAGCAGCAGCGCATACGTCATCGCCTGGGTAATGATGGAGAGATAAACGCCGGTGACGCGGCTGCGGAAGGCGAACCAGCCGAAGACGAAAGCCAGCAGGCCAGGCACCGCGAGCACCATGAGGCCGGCGAACCAGAAATGGTCGAAGCCATACCAGAACCATGGCAGTTCCTTGTAGTTCAGGAACACCATGAAGTCGGGCAAGACGGGATTGCCATAGACGCCGCGCGAGCCGATCTGGCGCATCAGATACATGCCCATTGCATAGCCGCCGAGCGCGAAGAAGGCGCCGTGGCCGAGCGAAAGGATGCCGCAATAGCCCCAGACCAGGTCGAGCGCCAAGGCAAGCAGCGCATAGCAGAGATATTTGCCGGTCAGCGCGACGATGTAGGATGGGATGTAGAAGGCGCTGGTAGGAGACACCGCAAGGTTGAGCAACGGCACGATGACGGCCACCGCCAGCAGGATGGAGATCGTAATGGCGATGCGGCGGTCCGCGCCGGCGGCAAAGAAGCGTCCCGTGATCATGCTTCCACCGCCCTCCCCTTGAGCGCGAACAGGCCGCGCGGGCGTTTCTGGATGAACAGGATGATCAGCACCAGCACGACGATCTTGCCGAGCACCGCGCCCGCATAAGGCTCGAGGAACTTGTTGACGATGCCGAGCGAGAAGGCGCCGACCAGCGTGCCCCACAGATTGCCGACGCCGCCGAAGACAACGACCATGAAGCTGTCGATGATGTACCCGCGGCCGAGATTGGGCGAGACGTTGTCGATCTGGCTCAGCGCGACGCCGGCAATGCCGGCAATGCCGGAGCCGAGCGCGAAGGTCAGCGCGTCGACCCACGGCGTCCTGATGCCCATCGAGGCAGCCATGCGCCGGTTGGCGGTGACGGCGCGCATCTGCAGGCCCCAGGGCGTGCGCTTCATCACGTAGAGCAGGATGCCGAAGACAGCGAGCGCGAAAACCAGGATCCACAGGCGGTTCCAGGTGATCGCCAACTGTCCGACATTGAACGAGCCCGACATCCAGGATGGGTTGCCGACCTCCTGGTTGGTCGGCCCGAAGATTGAGCGCACGGCCTGTTGCAGGATCAGCGAGACGCCCCATGTCGCCAGCAGTGTTTCAAGCGGCCGGCCATAGAGGAAGCGGATGACGCCGCGCTCGATGATCAGGCCAACCAGAGCGGCGACGAGAAAGGCCAGCGGCAGTGCGATGACCAGCGACCAGTCGAACAGGTCAGGGAAGGATGTACGGATCACCTGCTGGACGACGAAGGTCGTGTAGGCGCCGAGCATGACCATCTCGCCATGCGCCATGTTGATGACGCCCATGACGCCGAAGGTGATGGCGAGGCCGATTGCCGCCAGCAGCAGCACCGAGCCCAGCGAGATGCCGTACCAGATGTTCTGCCCGGCATCCCAAAAGGCCAGCGTCGAATTGATGTTGGCGATCGCGGCTGTCGCCGCTTGCCTGACCGCGTCGGTGGAATTCGCCTCGACCGAGGTGAGC
>NZ_RZPF01000419.1:0-5774 GCF_004022735.1 Mesorhizobium sp. M7A.F.Ca.AU.001.01.1.1 | reverse complement strand
GATCACCCGTACCGAGCACGTCACCTCGTGGTTCCACCAGGCGATTTCCGGGGCCTATGCGGCAAGGGGCACGCAAACCGTGCTTGGCCCAACCGTGCTGGGCATCGACATCGGGGGAACCAAGACCATGGCCGCGCTGGTCAGCGGCGGCAAGGTGGTCGAGGACATGATCGTGCCTACCGCGCGAGAGGCTGGACCCGACGCCTGGCTGGCATCCCTTGCGCAAAGCACGTCGGCCTGGTCAAGCCGCTTCAGTCGTATCGGTATTGCG
The DNA here is from genome assembly GCF_004022735.1 of Mesorhizobium sp. M7A.F.Ca.AU.001.01.1.1. Classification (NCBI taxonomy): domain Bacteria; kingdom Pseudomonadati; phylum Pseudomonadota; class Alphaproteobacteria; order Hyphomicrobiales; family Phyllobacteriaceae; genus Mesorhizobium; species Mesorhizobium sp. M7A.F.Ca.AU.001.01.1.1. The sequence continues at coordinate 5,503 of NZ_RZPF01000419.1, read as the reverse complement.
GTGACGGGGCTGGTGCACGATGGACGCTGGTCGGCGTTGAATCCGGCGACGCTTGGCATTCCCGACGGCTACCCGCTGGTCGAAAGGGCATCCGCTGTTTTCGGCAAGCCCGTCTGTGCGTTCAACGATGCCCAGGCAGCCGCCTGGGGCGAATACAAATTCGGCGCCGGGCAAGGTCGCGACATCGTCTTTCTGACCATCTCGACCGGAATTGGCGGCGGCATCGTTTGCAACGGCCGATTGCTGTCCGGTCTTGCCGGTCACTTCGGTCTGATCCGTGGTTTGTCTGAAGACCAGGCCCCGCTCGAAGACAGCACCTCCGGCCGCTGGATCGCTTCGCAGGCCCTCAAGGCCGGCTTCAAGGCCGATGCCGCCGATGTGTTCGGGCTTGCGCTGAAGGGCGAGGCCTGGGCCGACGCCATCGTCTCGCGGAGCGCCTCGCGGGTCGCGACGCTGTGCCGGGACATTCAGATGATGTTCGATCCGAAATCGATCGTCATCGGCGGCAGCATCGGTCTTGCCGATGGCTATCTCGACCGGGTGCGCGCGCATCTGGGCGAGGTTCCACCGCGCCTTTCCTCCAATCTCGTTGCGGCGAAGCTCGCGGGCCACGCCGGCGTCATCGGTGTTGCCGATCTTGCCGAATGGGCAAAGTAGCGGCGCCGCCGGTCATGCCATGCAAAAATCATCAAAAAAGAAGGGAACGATCATGAAATTGAGCAGGACGTCTTTTGCGCTTATGGCCACCCTCCTCGCGGGGACAGCTTTGCCGACCTTTGCCAACGCAACCGTGACCGTGCTCGGCTGGCCTGGCGGGTCCGAGGAAACCGCACTGCGGGCAACCGTGGAAACCTATAACAAGCAGGCAAGCGATGCCGACAAGGTGGAGCTGCTGTTCTTCAACCGCGAAGGCTTTTACGACAAGCTGCAGGCCGACATGGCGGCCGGATCCAACGCCTTCGACGTGAATCTCGTCGCCACCTACTCGCTCGGTCGCTACGCGCCCTATATGGAGCCGGTCGATCTTGGCGCGGATGCGGCCAAGGTTTTCGGCGAATCCGTTCTCAAGACGATGCAGTTCGACGGCAAGCAATACGGCGTGCCGACCGACCTTTCGCTGCACTTCATGTACTACCGCAAGGATCTCGTCGACGCCTTGAGCAGGGATGACGCCGCCAAGAAGACCTATGGTGAAATCGCCCAGAAATATCTCGGCAAGCCGCTGCAGCCGAAGGACCCGGACAGCTGGACCTGGGACGACTGGGCGGCCACCGCCCTCTATTTCACCAAGCAGGTGAACCCCGACAGCCCGGTGCGCTACGGCACGGTCCTGCAGATGAAGAACCTGCTGTTCAACATGATGGTCTTCCAGTCCCTGCCGCGCTCCTACGGCGGCGACTGGATGGACAAGAACGGCAATGTCACGGTGGATTCCGATGCCTACAAGACCGGCCTCGAGCTCTACAAGAAACTCTATGATGCCGGGTCATCGCCCAAGGATTCGCTGAGCTACGAATATGCGGAAACCAACGCGGCCTTCGCATCCGGTCAGGCCGCGACGGCACTGCAGTGGAATGCCGCGGCGGCGGATCTGACCAGCACCGAAAAATCTCCGGCGGTCGCCGAGGTGACCGGGATCGTCGCGCCGCCGGCAGGTCCCGACGGACGCGCCGATCATATCCACGGCCTTGGTTTGGGCCTCAACAAGAACGCCAAGAACAAGGAAGGCGCCGTCAAGTTCCTGAAGTGGCTCGCCACCGAGGATGCGGCCTTGCTCTATGCGCGCAGCGGCGGTTCGCCGGCATTGTCTCCCGATGTCGTCGCCAAGGTTGCGAAGGAACGTCCCGATCTCGTCAAGCTCGGCGAATTCGCCAGCAAGTACGGCTATGTCATGACCGGTGCGACGTCCGCGAGTGCGCTCCCGGTCTATGAGCTGCAGGCAAAGGAGTTTACCGGCTACTGGTCCGGCCAGCAGAGCCTCGAGGATGCGCTCGCCCACACCAAGGCGGGCATGCAGGACCTTCTCAAGAAATGAACCATTTGCCGGACGCCGGGTCGAGCTCGGCGTCCGGCGCGTTTGGCGGATCGACATGGCCCTTGTGACACGTGCCGAAGGCAGGATGTATCTGACGCCGCTGGTCGGCTTCCTGCTGCTGTTCCTCGGCTTTCCGGCGATCGTCAATCTGATTTATTCCATTTCGGCCGTCACATTCGAGACGCTGCGCAGTCCGGTGTTGAGCGGTTTCAGCAACTATGTCGCGGTGTTGAACGACCGCGAATTCTGGAGCTCGGCCTGGTTCTCTCTGCGCTTCGGTATTCTTACCGCATCAGCGGAATGTCTGATCGGTCTTTTCCTTGCCATCTTCCTGGCACCGCTTCTGAGCAAGCGACCAGTCCTGATGGCGCCGTTGATGCTGCCGCTGATGGTCGCGCCGGCCATGGTCGGTCTCATGTACCGGCTGGTGCTGCATGAATTTGCGGGCCCCGTCCCCTACTATCTCTTCGAATGGTTCGGTGACAGCCCGGCCTTCCTCGACATCAACAATGCCTTCCGCACCCTTGTCGTCGTGGAGACGCTGCAATGGACGCCTTTCGCCTTCCTGCTCTTCTACATGGCCTATTCGGCCATACCGCTCGACGTGCGCGAAGCCTCCTCGCTCGATGGCGCATCACCGTTTGAGATCGTCCGGTGGATCGACCTGCCATTGATGAAGCCGACGCTGGTCATCGCGTTTTTCATCCGTTTCATCGACGGTTTCCGGGTGTTCGACAATGTCTATGCATTGACCGGCAGTGGTGCAGGAGGTTCAACGACGTCCTTGTCGATCTACATCTACCAAGCCTTCTTCAAGGAAGGGGCTATTGGCAAGGCGGTCGCCGCCTCGGTTGTCCTGTTCATGGCGTCGTTCATCGTTCTCCACTGCCTTAACCGGCTTGCCGGCCGCAGGAAGCGTTGACGATGGCCGGGGCACTGCGCTGGATCGTTTTTGCCATCGCCGTGCTGGCGATGAATTTCCCCATTATCGTGACGCTGATCACATCGCTCAAAAGCCAGCGCGAGCTTTCGACGAACCCCGGTTTGTGGATCAGCCAGCCGACGCTCGACAACTATCTGGAGGTCCTGACGCAGACCAGCCGCTTCAACATCTATGCCTATCTGCTGAACAGCACCGTGGCGGCGCTGATCGGAACCGGCCTTGCGATCGTGCTCGCGTTCCCGGCTGCCTATGCGATCGCGCGCAGCGAGGCGGGAAAGCGCTTGGTCCTGCCGATCGTCATCAATCTTCGCGCCGTGCCGCTGATCATCTTCGCGATCCCGCTTTACATGATGTACCAGTGGCTGGGCCTGCTCGATACGCGGATCGGGCTCGGGCTCATCCTGACCATCGTCAACGCGCCGCTTGCACTCGTCATCCTGGTAAACGCGATTTCAGATGTACCAGTCGAACTCGACGAGGCGGCGAAAGTCGATGGCGCAAGTTCCTTGCAGGTGATGATGATGATCGTCCGGCCCGTCATCCGACCGGCGCTCGTCACAACCTTCATCTTCGGCTTCATCACCGCCTGGAACGAATTCCTCTTCGGCCTCATGCTGACAACCAGTCGTGCCGTGCCGATGACGGTCGGCGCATCCTTCTTCTTCGCCGCGAGCGGCGGTGGCGTAAAATGGGGAACCGCTTCCGCCGTCATGATGCTGGGCGCCTTGCCGCCGGCATTGCTGGGTCTTGTGATGTATCGGCAGATATCGGGATCCATGACCGCTGGGGCGGTCAAGGGCTAAAGCAAGAAGAAGTTCGTCTTTCCGACAAATTGGACAACCCAATCCGACAGCGCCAGCGCGCTTGTCAGGCCAGGTGGCTCGATTCCGAAAAGACGGATCAGCCGTCCGGACGGATCTGCCAGAATGGCGAAATCGCCGAACTGCAACCCGTTCGTTTTAGGCCGCAGCCCGCGATGGCTCGGCTCCAGTTCCCCGTCTCTCAGCCCCGGCCAATAAATGGCGCGTAAAATGGTGTGGCCCCGGGCCGGCCGAGGAAAGAAGAAATGGTGCAGCTTGCTGAGGGCGAAATCGCGATGGCGCAGACGCAACGCAGTCTGGTTAGGTCCAGCCTAAGCCGAACTACTGAAAATCATAATTTGTGCAGCGCACCCAACGTGCTTTGCTCCGCCATCGGCTGAAAGAAAACAAGAAAAGAACGTCAGGCGACAGGCTTCGGCGATGCCTCCGGAGCGGGTTTCGTTCGGGCCGGGATAACGCTCGACTTCAGAAAACAGGGGAACGTGATGACGACAATAATCTCGAAGTTTCGCCGGGCCGCGCTGGTGGCCGGCATTGCGCTCAGCGCCATATCGGTGAGCCTCCACGCCGAAGCTGGCAGCTTGAAACTGGGCATGACGACCTGGGTGGGGTACGGACCGCTCTTCCTTGCCCGTGACATGGGCTACTTCAAGGAAGGTGGGCTCGATGTCTCGCTTGAAATCATCGAGGAAGCATCGCTGTATATGGCGGCTGTTGCCGCCGGCGAGCTCGACGGCAGCGCATCGACCGTCGACGAGATCATGAAGTATCGTTCGAAGGATGTTTGCTTCAAGTCGGTCTATGCGCTGGATGACAGCCATGGCGGCGATGGCGTGCTCGCGCCCAGCGGGGTCAAGAGCATCGCCGACCTCAAAGGCATGGACGTAGCGCTGAACGAGGGTTCAGTGTCGCAGTTCTGGTTCAATATCCTGCTCAAGCAGGCCGGTCTCACCCAGGCCGATGTGAAGATCACCAACATGACGGCAGACGATGCCGCTGCCGCCTTCATGGCCGACCGCATTCCCGTTGCCGTCACCTGGGAACCGCATCTGACGCTGGCCAAGAAGGAAAACAAGGGACAGGTGCTGATCGACTCCTCCAGGACACCCGGCTTGATCGTCGATGTGGTGGCGCTCAACTGCGACTACATCACGAAGAACCCCGGAGATGTCGAGGCGCTGGTGAAGGGCCTCTACAAGGCCAACGAGTTCATCAAGGAGAATCCTGAGAAGGCGTATGAGGTGATGGCCAAAGGCGTCGGCGGCTGGCTGAAGGATCCGAAGGACTTCGCTTCCTCGGCCGCTGGCGTGAACTTCTACGGTAAGCAGCGCAATGCCGAATTCTTCGCCGGTGGCGAGACTGGCGAAGCCGGCAAGCTGATCAAGCTGGGCGGCGATATCTGGGGCGGCTTCGGCAAGCTCAAAATGGACGTCAAGTATGACGACCTCGTCGATACGTCCTTCCTTGGGAAGTAGCTTGGCCTTGGAAAGTAGCTTGGCCTTGGAAGTAGCTTGGCCTTGCAAAGTAGCTTGGCCTGCGAAGTAATTTGACCTTGCAAAGTGATTTGGCTGAACCGGAGGCGGACCTCGCGCCTCCGGTCCAAGCGGCCCAAAAGGGTATCCCGTGACACTAGCACCGAACACGAGCTCTCTGGTCAGCAATGGCGTGACCGCGAGAGTTGAAGAAGGTCAGGCCGGTCGATCC
>NZ_RZPF01000418.1:0-5779 GCF_004022735.1 Mesorhizobium sp. M7A.F.Ca.AU.001.01.1.1 | reverse complement strand
GCTTCGAACAGCGCCTGAGGCTGATGGGCCAGCGACGTGATGGCGTCGGCATCAAGAACCATCGCACTGGCGTGGTTCGCGGTCGCCTCGTCGCGTGCTTCCTCCTCCAAAGCCTTGATCAGCTGCAGGGCGAAATCGCCGACCTTGGGCTTTGGCCCAAGCCCCGGTCCGAACACCAGCGCCCCGGGATGGCGCACCGTTAGAAATTCCTGCACCTCCTCGAGCGAGCCCGCCTCGCGCAGCATGATCGAGGTCAGGTGAATCGCGTTCACCTGCATGGCGTTGCCAGGCGACAGCACGGTGACCGCCCCTGCCCCGCTTCTGGCGGCGGCCAGCGCCGACAGCCGCGCCGCGCCCGTAGCACTGGGACCGCCGGAAAAGACGCCGACATGGCCGCGCTTGTATTTGTGCGCATCCACCGTCGGCACCGGAAATTCCTGCAACCACAGGTCCGGCACATTCTCGAAGGTCGAGACGGCGAGCTGGGCGATAATGCCGTCGCCGATGCCGATATCGGCGAGCACGATCTCACCGCATTGCCCGCGCCCCGGCAGCAGCAGGTGGCCAGGCTTTTTCCGCGCGAAGGTGATGGTGACCTCGGCACGAAACGCCCTGCCCAATATGTCACCGCTCCTTCCAGAGACGCCGGACGGCAGGTCGACCGCGACCACGGGCAGGCTCAGGGCTGTCACTGTATCGATGGCTTTCGCGGCGTCGCCGGACAGCGGCTTCGACAGCCCCGCCCCATAGAGCGCGTCGATCACGATCGAGCCAGGCTTGGCGTCAAAGTCAGACAGCGGCCGGGGCTTGATCGGGCATTCCGCGGCGGCGAGCGCCGCATCGCTTTTCGGCCTCGGCGCGCCGGATGCCCAGACCGATGTGCCGACGCCGCTGCCGGCCAGGATGCGGGCAACGACATAGCCATCGCCGCCATTGTTGCCGGGCCCGCACAGCACATGGATGTGCTTTGCCGAGGGGTAGCGCTTGAGAACCTCGGCCGCGACCGCTCCACCAGCGCGCCGCATCAGGCCGATGCCGTCGGCTGGGCCGGCGGCAATCGTCAGCCGATCGGCCTCGCTCATTTCGGCCGGGGAAAGAAGTTCGTTGCTCATGGATTGCCGATCCGCATGCGATCAAGCATTGTCCGATTTCGATCCTAAGCAAACAAGGGGGAGTTGCCGAGATCTGCAGCCATAACGTTGGCACGAAAGCATCGCGGGCAGAAAATTGCCTGGGGGATAGGCAATATGCCCGATTTTTGTGCGGACGTGGGTGCTGGCGCTGTGTAGGCTCTGGCAGTCCATGCCGCTTCCGGTGCAGCGAATGACGCGAATTTGCATCCCGGTGCGGCGCGGCTTTGAAATCTTATGAGACCGCTTAGAATCCGCTGAATTGGCACAGTTCGTGCTTGATGGAGGCGCAAGCGGGGGGTCACAACCCGTTTTTTTGGCAGTGGAGGCCACTTTTTACATGAAAAAGATCGAAGCGATCATCAAGCCATTCAAGCTCGACGAAGTGAAGGAAGCGCTTCAGGAGGCCGGACTGCAAGGCATCACCGTCACCGAAGCAAAAGGCTTCGGTCGTCAGAAGGGCCACACCGAACTCTACCGCGGCGCCGAATATGTCGTCGACTTCCTGCCCAAGGTGAAGATCGAGGTCGTGCTTGGCGACGACGCGGTCGAAGGTGCGATCGAGGCCATCCGCAAGGCGGCCCAGACCGGTCGTATCGGCGACGGCAAGATCTTCGTTTCCAATATCGAGGAAGTCGTGCGTATACGCACCGGCGAAACGGGCATGGACGCGGTCTGACCGACCGCGCCATCCTCCCGAAAAACGTCATCATCAAAAAAAGTCATCACACAGGGATACATGACATGACGACAGCCAAAGACATCATGAAGCAGATCAAGGACAACGACGTGAAATTCGTCGACCTGCGCTTCACGGACCCGAAGGGCAAGCTGCAGCACGTGACGATGGATGTCATCGAGGTCGAGGAAGACATGTTCGCCGATGGCGTGATGTTCGACGGCTCGTCGATTGCCGGCTGGAAGGCCATCAACGAGTCCGACATGGTGCTGATGCCCGATCCGGAAACGGTCCACATGGACCCGTTTTTCGCGCAGTCGACCATGGTCATCCTGTGCGACATCCTCGATCCGGTTTCGGGTGAATCCTACAACCGCGATCCGCGCGGTACGGCCAAGAAGGCCGAGGCCTACATGAAGGCCGAAGGCATCGGCGACACCATCTTTGTCGGCCCGGAAGCCGAATTCTTCGTGTTCGACGATGTGAAGTACAAGGCGGATCCCTACAACACCGGATTCAAGCTCGACTCCACGGAATTGCCGTCGAACGACGACACCGATTATGAGACCGGCAATCTCGGCCACCGTCCGCGCATCAAGGGCGGCTACTTCCCGGTGCCGCCGATCGACAGCGCGCAGGACATGCGCTCGGAAATGCTGACCGTGCTCGCCGAGATGGGCGTGCGCGTCGAAAAGCATCACCATGAGGTGGCGGCGGCTCAGCACGAACTCGGCATCAAGTTCGACGCGCTGGTGCGCAACGCCGACAAGATGCTGATCTACAAGTATGTCGTCCACCAGGTCGCCAACGCCTACGGCAAGACGGCAACCTTCATGCCGAAGCCGATCTTCGGCGACAACGGCTCGGGCATGCACGTCCACATGTCGATCTGGAAGAACGGCAAGCCGACCTTCGCCGGCAATGAATACGCCGGTCTGTCGGAAAGCTGCCTGTTCTTCATCGGCGGCGTCATCAAGCATGCCAAGGCGATCAACGCCTTCACCAACCCGCTGACCAATTCCTACAAGCGCCTGGTGCCGGGTTACGAAGCGCCGGTTCTGCTCGCCTATTCGGCGCGCAACCGCTCGGCTTCCTGCCGTATCCCGTTCGGCTCGTCGCCGAAGGCCAAGCGCGTCGAGGTCCGCTTCCCCGATCCGGGCGCGAACCCCTACCTCGCCTTCTCAGCGCTGCTGATGGCCGGCCTCGACGGCATAAAGAACAAGATCCATCCCGGCCAGCCGATGGACAAGGATCTCTACGACCTGCCGCCGAAGGAGCTGAAGAAGATCCCGACCGTCTGCGGCTCGCTGCGTGAAGCCCTGCAGAGCCTCGACAAGGACCGCGGCTTCCTGAAAGCCGGCGGCGTCTTCGACGACGACCAGATCGACAGCTATATCGAGCTGAAGATGGCCGAAGTGATGCGCTTCGAAATGACCCCGCATCCGGTCGAGTACGACATGTACTACTCCGTCTGAGATTCAATCTCGGTCCAAGATTAGCTATAATGCTCAAGCCCTTGAAAGACGTCCCTCTTTCAAGGGCTTTTTGCTGCGCTCCAATAGGATTGCCAGCCGACCGGCATGCCTCGCCTGCACGGCAGCCGCGCATGGACAGCCGTATCCGCCTTTCGTCTTCGACGATCATAGGATGCCCGGATTCTTGGACCTACGGTCCATCGGAGCGGCCGGCTTTTGAGCGCGTCGCTTCAATCACAACTCGGCGGTGTTCAGTAAATGATCAAGGGAGGCGGTTCGGCCGCCAACGTCGGAGCCAGGAGCGAGCGGAGCACTGTCTCAGGCTACAGTGACCGCTCGTCCGGCGCCCACGCCAATGCCGCCGTTCAAGAAAACCCCGCCCGTCCGAACAGCATTGCGTGACGTAACCCCAAGGCCAGCGAATACGCATGCCGTAGCGTGATCTGTCAACGCCGCCAGCCGGGTGGCGAATGACCGATTCCGTTGTATGAACAGATGCTTATGGAAGATCCATCGCCCCGGACAAGGGCTGGAAAAAGGCGGTTTTCCGGGCTTTCTGGCGAGTGATCGCCGCAGACCCGCACGGCTGCGGCCGGAACTCACGGGCGATTAGCGACCGCCGGAACTGCCTGACTTTTTCTGGGTATGTTTTACCGGGAATGCAGTCCGCCGGGTAACGGCCAAAAAAGAACCCCGGCGCGAAACGCCGGGGTCCTCTTGTCATACAGTCCGAAACACTTACGCGGCGGCTGAAACCTGAGCGCTTGCCGGAACCGAGGCGATCGTCTTCAGGATTTGCGAGGCGATCTGGTAGGGGTCGCCCTGCGAGTTCGGACGGCGGTCTTCCAGATAACCCTTATAGTCGCTCTTGATGAAGGAATGCGGCACGCGGATCGAGGCGCCACGGTCGGCAATGCCATAGCTGAACCGGTTCCACGGCGCGGTCTCGTGCTTGCCGGTCAAACGCTTGTCGTTGTCCGGGCCGTAGACGGCGATGTGATCCATCAGGTTCTTGTCGAAGGCCGCCATCAGCGCTTCGAAATAGGCTTTGCCGCCGACTTCGCGCATATAGGCGGTCGAGAAGTTGGCGTGCATGCCAGAGCCGTTCCAGTCGGTGTCTCCGAGCGGCTTGCAGTGGTATTCGATGTCGATGCCGTATTTCTCGGTCAGGCGCTGCAGGAGGTAGCGGGCCATCCACATCTGGTCGGCGGCCTTCTTGGAGCCCTTGCCGAAAATCTGGAATTCCCATTGGCCTTTGGCCACTTCGGCGTTGATGCCTTCGTGGTTGATGCCGGCGGCGAGGCAGAGGTCGAGATGCTCCTCGACGATCTGACGCGCGACGGAGCCGACATTGGAATAGCCGACGCCGGTGTAGTACGGGCCCTGGGGTGCGGGATAGCCGCTCTCGGGGAAGCCGAGCGGGCGACCGTCCTTGTAGAAGAAATATTCCTGCTCGAAGCCGAACCAGGCGCCCTCGTCATCGAGGATGGTGGCGCGCTTGTTTGAGGCATGCGGCGTGACACCATCGGGCATCATGACTTCGCACATGACCAGCACGCCGTTGGTGCGGGCGGGATCCGGATAGACCGCAACCGGCTTCAGCACGCAATCGGAGCTGTGCCCTTCGGCCTGCTGGGTCGAGGAACCATCGAAGCCCCACAGCGGCAGCTGCTCGAGTTCAGGGAATTCGGCGAATTCCTTGATCTGCGTCTTGCCGCGAAGGTTGGGGACCGGGGTATATCCATCGAGCCAGATATACTCGAGCTTGTATTTCGTCATTCTAGCCTCTCGTTGCTTGATCACCGAACACTGAACGGCGTCGACATGCGTCTGCCGTCAGCAGCTGGCCTGCCGCACACTTAAAATGCAATTCGTGTGCCATTCTTGGTCCGGAGGGTGCGACAAAATTGACGCGGCATCCACCGGAAGTCGGTGAGCCGCCTAAGCAATGCGCCCGGATCCATCACGGTCCTTATTTGCACAAATAGTGTGCAAATGCTGATCTTTTCATAGGCATATTGCCTAACTTGATTGCAGACCTTATCTTCGGGCCAAGTTGAATCGAAAAGGTTCGGCGGAAGAAAGGAACCCGGCAATGGAAGTCATTTCCACACGACCGTCGGCCAAAATTTTGATGTTCCCGGCGGCAGCACGCCTCTCTGCCTCAAATTTGAGCGGAAAGGCTAAGTTTGCGGCAGAGCTTGCCTCGCTGCGTGGTGCCCGCGCGGATTTCGGCGACGGCTGGTACCATGAGGCAGCCATCGAGGAAGAGGCCCGGGGCCGCAAGAGCTGACACAAAGGGCAGCAGCCCTCGCCAACGAATTGGCCTGAAAAGAAAAAGCCCGGCGCGATCGTTCGCGCCGGGCTTTCTTTTGAACGCTGGGGCTGCCTACTCCTTGGCGTGCAGGTCGGTGCCGAGCGTATCCTTGACGAAGATCATGCCGATGACCAGCGTTATAGCCGCGATCACCACCGGGTACCAAAGGCCATAGTAG
>NZ_RZPF01000417.1:0-5789 GCF_004022735.1 Mesorhizobium sp. M7A.F.Ca.AU.001.01.1.1 | reverse complement strand
ATCCGAAACTGATCACGCGCTGGTTCTCTCCAAAACCGTGGACGACGCCGCGCGCGGAGATGGATGTGCGCGCCGGTGGCTCGAGCCTTGTCGTCATGGCCAGCCCGGACGGCAACGAGTTCCCCAACCCAGGTGTCTTCCTCGAAGTCGTTGCCGGCAGGAAGATCGTCCTCACCGACGCCTACACTGAGGCTTGGCAGCCTTCGGAAAAGCCGTTCATGACCGTCGCGCTGACCTTCGAGGACGAGGGCAACGGCAAGACCCGCTACATCGCTCGGGTCAGGCACTGGAGCGTCGCCGACCGCGAACAGCATGAGAAGATGGGGTTCCACGAGGGCTGGGGACAGTGCGCCGACCAGCTCGAAGAACTCGCCAAAACGCTTTGATCCGCATAACGCCTTGATATCGACAGGAGAGGAGATCGATATGTTCAAAACCCTGTTTTTCGCCATTTTTGCTTCGGCCGCAGCACTGCTTGCCTGCCCGGGCATCATCAATGCAGAGGAGACAAAACCTGCCATGACGACTGAAACGAATGCACTGCCGAAGCCGGAAAAGTCCGGCCTTCTGACGATCAACGGCCTGAACTACTACTATGCAATCTATGGCAAGGGCGAGCCGCTGCTTCTGCTGCATGGTGGTCTTGGCACCACGGATATGTTCGCGCCGATCCTGCCGAAACTTGCCGAAAACCGCACCGTCATCGGCGTCGACCTGCAGGGTCACGGCCGCACCGCGCTGGGTGACCGACCATTCACCGTGGAGGCGATGGGCGACGACATGGCCGCCATCGTCAAGGCGCTCGGTTACAGCCAGGTCGATGTCATGGGCTATTCGCTAGGCGGCGGCGTCGCCTTCCGCATGGCCGTCCAGCATCCCGAAGCGGTGCGCCGCCTCGTCTTGGTATCGACCGGCTACGCCACGGACGGCTTCTATGACGAGATGCGTCCGCAGCAGGCACAGGTGAGCGCAGCCGCGGCTGAGTTCATGAAGGACACGCCGATGTACAAATCCTACGTCGCGGTGGCGCCACATCCGGAGGAGTTCCCGAAGCTCCTCGATGCGCTGGGCGGCTTCATGCGTCAGAACCGCGATTACTCGGCCGATGTCGCCAAGCTGAAGATGCCTGTCATGCTGGTCTATGGCGACAGCGATATGTATAAGCCCGAACACGAGATCAAGTTCTATCAGATGCTCGGCGGCGGACTGAAGGACGCCGGCTGGATGCGCGAGAACTTGTCGCAGAACCGCCTGGCGATCCTGCCCAACCGCACCCACTACGATGTCTTCTTCGCCCCGGAGCTGACGGCCGCCGCGCTGCCGTTCCTAAACGGCCAGACCAAGGTCAAGACCTGGGACGAGGTCGTCGGCGAAATGGAGTGAACGCCAAAACCGCCGGCTGTTGGCGGGCAGCCGGCATTCCGTGGCTCCATGACGGCTTTCGGCGTCATGGCTTCATCCCAACTCGCATCAGCACAAGCGATGACATTGCATCAAAGCTTTTCAATTGACCCAATCGGCCCCGCCGATACGTTGCGCGCCTATTCTCTCCCACCAGTGGATCCAGACAATGGCAAGATATGAGGGCGGATGCCTGTGCAAGGCGGTGCGCTACCGCGCGGACGCGGCTCCCATCAACGAACGCGTCTGCCACTGCCGGCTTTGCCAGAAGGCGATCGGCGCCGCCTTCAACGCACGCGTGCTGTTTCGCATCGAGGACGTGACGATCGATGGGCCGCTGGCGACTATAGGCTCTTCACCGGATCTCAAGCGCGGCTTTTGCCCGAGCTGCGGCACAACGCTGTTCTCCCGACGTGATTCCGCAGGGATTATCGGCATCACCACCGGTTCGCTCGACGATCCCACGGTTTTCAAGCCGCAAATGCATATTTTCACGGCCTCGAAGCAGCCTTGGCTGGTGCTTGATGACGGCCTGCCGAAATACGAAGGCGCCCCTCCGCCAGGCTAATTTTTCCCTTCTCCCCTTGTTGTGGAAGAAGGTGGATCGACGCGCAGCGCCAGGGGAAGGGAAGAGCGCAAGCATGGCCAAAATTTAATCCAAATCGACACGAGATAGCCGGCAAAGCGTCATTGGCGAGCCATCTTTGTCGTCCTATTTAAGGGTCGCGGGTACGGCATTCGAGGAGACGACGGATGAACGACAGCATCAGCACCCTGGACGAGCTTTTGAGAGATCCGATGGTCCTGCTTGTGATGGAGCGCGATCGTGTGCGTCCCGAACAGGTGCGCATGCTGCTCGAACGGGCTCGCCGGCCTTCGACCGATGAGCCCGAAGTGCCGCCGGCGCATGTGATCGCCAGGACATGCCAGAAACTCTGGCTCTGCCCGTAGTCGCTTTGCGATTTTCCCTGTGTGCCTCAAGCCGGCCCCAAGGTGGGCCGGTTTTCGAACGGCGTGCACCTCGGCGTGCCAGCTTACAAATCCGTAAATTGATTATCCGGCCCATGACGATAAGGCTTGCCCGGGATTGACCGATGGTCGGTCCACGCAACTCCGATCTCTCATGCACGGAATTCGATTTTGGCCGATATCTGCACCCAAGGCCTCGACACGGGCTTCGTCGGCCTGGGGTTCGCCAAGGTGGCGTTCCTCGGCGTGGTGCAAGGCATCACGGAACTGCTGCCAATTTCCTCGACTGCCCATATGCGCATCGTGCCGGCCGTGCTCGGCTGGCAGGATCCTGGCTCCGCCTTCTCCGCCGCCATGCAGCTTGCGGCCCTTGCCGCGGTGGTCAGCTATTTCTGGAGCGACGTCAGGGATATCCTGTTTGGATCGCTCGACGCTCTGGCGCGACGCGATTTCGCCGACCGGCATTTCAAGCTGGCGCTCTGGATCGTGCTGGCGACGATCCCCATCGTCATCGCCGGCGTTGCGCTGTCGGGCCTGCTCAACGCCTGCAATTCGCCGCTGCGTAGCCTGACGGTGATCGGCTGGGCCTGCATCGCCATGGCGATCCTGCTGGCGCTGGCCGAGATCTTTGCCCGTCACCGGCGCAGCATGGGCGATGCGTCGCTGACCGATGCGCTGCTCGTCGGTATCGCCCAGATCGGCGCGCTTGTCCCCGGCGTCTCGCGCTCGGGCTCGACCCTGACAGCGGCACTGGGGCTCGGCTTCAAACGGGCCGAAGCGGCGCGCTTCTCGTTCCTGCTCGGGCTGCCTGCCATCGCGCTCGCCGGCCTCAAGGAACTCTGGGAACTGCACAAGGTCCATCTCGACGCCCATGGCTGGTCGGTGCTTGCTGTCGGGCTGGTCGTCGCGTCGATCTCCGCCTTCTTCGCCATATGGGGGCTGATGCGCGTGCTGGAGCGTTTCTCGGCTTGGCCGTTCGTCATCTATCGCGGCCTGCTCGGCATCGTCTTGTTGTCGAGCGTCGCCATGGGATGGCTCGTCTAAGGCAGTTCCACAGTATCGCTTGAAACGGGCTATATCCGTACCGGACCTCGAACTTCGATTCCGGTACGCACATGGATTTTTTGACCCTCCTGCAATCGGTGCCACTGTTGCTGGCGATGGCCAAGGGGGCGCTGCCGTCGGTGGCGGCGCTTGGCGCGTCGTTCGGCCAGTGGGTTGTCTCGCTGCCACCATGCCGGGACTTCACCTTCGAGGCGACCAGCTATCTCGTTTGCGAGGTCGATCCGAAACGATATCAGCTCGAGCTGTTCTGGAAGGATGCGGCGGGCAAGCCGTTTCAGTCGCTGCACAATCTGCATGCCGCGCAACAGGCGATCGGGCGCACGATGCTGTTCGGCATCAATGCCGGCATGTATCACCCGAACCTCGCGCCGGTCGGTCTCTATGTCGAGCGCGGCCAGGAGATGGCGTCGGTGAAAACGGGTTCGGGAAGCGGCAACTTTTCCCTGCAGCCAAACGGCATTTTC
Source organism: Mesorhizobium sp. M7A.F.Ca.AU.001.01.1.1 (assembly GCF_004022735.1). NCBI lineage: Bacteria > Pseudomonadati > Pseudomonadota > Alphaproteobacteria > Hyphomicrobiales > Phyllobacteriaceae > Mesorhizobium > Mesorhizobium sp. M7A.F.Ca.AU.001.01.1.1. The sequence continues at coordinate 1,890 of NZ_RZPF01000417.1, read as the reverse complement.
TACATACGCGACGGCAGGGCCGCGGTCCGCGCCACCAGGGACTTCGTGAAGAGGCGCCCGACCGTCGACTATGCGACGCAATCGGGGCCGATGCTGGTGATCGACGGCAAGCTGCATCCGAAATTCCAGGCCGACGGCACTTCGCGGAAAACCCGCGACGGTGTCGGGGTGCGAAAGGATGGCGTCGCGGTCTTTGCGATTTCGAATGGCACGGTGACCTTCCATGCCTTCGCCCGGCTTTTCCGCGACGCGCTCGGTTGCGATAACGCGCTGTTCCTCGACGGCACGATATCCAGCCTGTTTGCGCCTGCCATCGGCCGCAAAGACGACTACTGGAATCTCGGGCCGATGATCGGCGTCTTCAGGAAATCCTGAGCCAGTTTCCACCGCGCTTACCCGCATGCGGTATGGCGAAAAAAACTTGATTCAAACTTTATTGGTAATTTCTCATTCATAACTGATCCGGTTTGTCCGTCGGCTGTCGTTTCGCCCTCGGTCTGTTGTGTTTTGAGTACAGGTCCAGATGCGGATTCCGGGCGTCGTCAGTTTTTTGATAGCATCGCTATGCCTTGCCGGCTGCTCGTCAACGGCCGGCGTCGATGCGCTGGATTTGCAGAAACCCTCCAACGAGACCACCAGTTCCGTGATCCGGCCGCCGGCACCGATCGCCGCTGCTCCGGCGGCAAGGGGCAACAGGGCGGCAAGGGCCGGATTGGCTCCCATGTCTGACAACGGTCCGGGGGAAAAAACGCGCCCGTTCGGCTTGGCGGAGGAGGAAGAGACGGGGGTGTTTGCCGCACCTGATGCGCCTGATCCCCAAGTGCCTGATATCGGCGGGCTGCCGGTCGAGCCGGCAGCCTTGGTGTCGCCGCCCAAGCTATTGACCCGCGCGGCACCGGCCATGCTTGCCGGGCCGCTCACCCGTTACGGTTTTCGCGACGCCAAGCCGATCAATTTCGGCAAGGGTTCGCCTCGCCGCCTTGCAGTGCACGGCGTCGACGTCTCGCGTTGGCAAGGCAACGTCAACTGGGACAAGCTGCGGGCGCAGGGCGCCAACTTCGCCTACATCAAGGCGACCGACGGTGGCGACCACCTCGATCCGATGTTCATGAAAAACTGGCGCAACGCCGACGCCGCCGGCTTGAAGCGCGGCGCCTACCATTTCTTCTACTGGTGCCGCACGGCGGGCGAGCAGGCGGACTGGTTCATCCGCAACGTGCCCAGGGTCGAAGGCGCGCTGCCGCCGGTGATCGACGTCGAGTGGAACGGCGAGTCCAGCTGCAAGCGGCGGCCGTCGCGCGAAAAGGTGCTGGAAAAGATGCAGGTGTTCATGGACAAGCTGGAGCGCTATTACGGCCAGCGGCCCATCATCTACACCGCGCCCGATTTCTACCGCGACAATCTCAGGGGCGAATTCCTCGACTATCCGTTTTGGCTGCGTGCGGTCGCCCAGCATCCGTCAAAGGTCTATCCCGGTCGCAAATGGCTGTTCTGGCAGTATTCCGGCTCCGGCCTGTCGCACGGCGTCACTGGCCGCATAGACCTCAATGTCTTCCATGGCGACGAACGGCAATGGCGCGCCTGGGCCGGGGGCCGGCAGACGGTAGCCGACGCCAACTGAGACAAGCTATCAGGCTTGGCGTCGTTCGCTTTCTCGGGTGTCCGCCGATCCTCGACCTCTTCGCCGCTCCCTTCAGGACCCGCTCACGCGGCCTGCTTGACCAGCGTGCGCTGTCGGACCATTTCAAGCGCGATATCGGACTGCTCGATGGACACGCTTCCGCCGGCAGCATTCGCTGAGGAAAGTGCCTGGCTCTTTGACCAACAAGGACGCATGGGAGGAAAAGATGGGTGTGTCATCGGAGGCTCTGGCACAGAGCCGTCAAACGA
>NZ_RZPF01000416.1:0-5808 GCF_004022735.1 Mesorhizobium sp. M7A.F.Ca.AU.001.01.1.1 | reverse complement strand
AGATTGGCCGCTTGAAAGCCAGCTCAAATCCAGCGGCGCACGCGTTTGGCGTAGTCGCGGTATTTCTTGCCGAATTTTGCCGCCAGCACCTTTTCCTCGCCTTCGATCGCCACCTTCTGCGTGGCATAGGCGGCGATGAACGCCAGCGGCAGGAACCACACGATGCCCGAGACAAAGGCGACGCCGATCAACAGCAGCGTGTTGGCCAGATACATCGGATTGCGGGTGACGCCGAAGGGACCCGTGGTGACCAGGTGATCGGGTACAGCGTTGGGGTTGAGCGTGGTCTTGGCCCGGATCATGGTGCGGATCGCGGTGAACCAGAGTGCGGCGACGGCAAACAGCGCCACCCAGCCGGCCGCGAACAGGATATCGCCCAGCAGGTCGCCGATCCAGGGCAGGGGATAGAGCAGGCCCAGTGCGATGCTGACGGCGATGGCGGCGATGTAGATCAGCGGCGGCCACGGTATGAGCCCCGGCTTCGGCTGGTTCTCGGTCATTCGGCCCCTCCCTCCATCAACTTGCTGTCGGTCTTGGCGGTGCACATGCCGGCGAGATCGGACAAATGCGCTTTCCACTCCGCAGTCTGATCGTTGTTGTAGAGCCTATCAAGCGTGGACTCGCCCTCGAGTGTATCGAGCATGCAGACACAGTAGCTCGTACAGAACTCGGTGTCGCGCGACTGCTCGCAGGACAGCTGGCAGGTTTTGAGGAAATTCACCTGCGGGGTTTCGACCTGCGCCGGCATGATCTGCGAGAACAGCCAGACGCAGCCGATCAGCAGCGGCTGGTGGATCAAATAGAAAGCCAGGCTGTGCCGACCGATGAAGACCAGCGGGTTGGCCAAGCGACCGGGCGCCAGATTGGCAAGCCTGGCAAGCAGGCCGGCACCTGCGGCGAGTTTCGTCACCGCGATGCCCGCAAGCACGGCGCCGAACCACGGAAACAGCGGAACGTAGTCGTTGGAGCGCGGATTGGTCGCCGACAGGCCGACCCACCACAGCCATGGGTGATCGAAGGCCTCGAAGCGCAGATAGACGGGGGCGGCGATAACGAGCGCAGCGACGACAAGCGTCAGCAGCGCCGGCAGGCGCAGGAAGGCGAGACCGAGCAGGCTGGCCAGCGCGATCTCGTGCAAGATGCCGAAGAAGATGAAGCCGTCCGGAGTGGCTATGCGGGTGACGACCGAAATCGCGATCGCGGCTCCGGCGACCATGGCGAACCGCTTCCAGAAGCCGTTCCAGCGGATTTGTCGGCCGTGGGCGAGATACAGGCTGACGCCGACCAGGAACAGGAAGGTCGAGGCGATGCAGCGCGCGTAGATCTTCCACCAGCCGAAGGCGGTCAGGCCGGGATCGGTGTAGCCGAAGAACTCCAGATCCCAGGTGAAATGGTAGCTTGCCATGGCGATCAGCGCGATGCCGCGCACGATGTCGATGGCGACGATGCGCTTTGGTCGATCCTGAACGGGTGCGGTCGGCGTTTGGATGCTCATGGTCTCGCATTCTGATTCAGCCCCGCTGGAGGACTATCACGGTTGCCCGGGACAAAAGAAGACCGGCAACCCTGCCGATAGCGCCGGATCAGCCGCGGCATTGGGCCAGTGCCGGAAAGCCTTTGGCCGGCTTCGCTTTTGCCGGATGCACGTCGGTTTCCTCTTATTGGCGCTGAGGTCGCCACGGCAGATTTGACCCGGTGAATCTGCTTCGGGGAAAGCAATGTCCACCCATGTGCGCCATCCGATCTGGCTACCGGCCCTCAAGGCCGCGGACGCGCGCACCTTCGCTTCGCTCTATGCGGTCGAATCCTTCGCCCGCGCCACGGTGTCGAGCGTCATCCCGATCCAGGCTTACGAGATCCTGCACAACGAGCAGATCGTCTCGATCCTCTACACCGTCGTGGCGATGCTCGGCCTGTCGGTGACATTGTTCATGCCGATGCTGATCCGCCGTTTCGCCCGGCGCTGGGTCTACACGGCGGGCGCCTGCCTGCTGGCCATTGGCTCGCTGTTCTTCGTCACCGACACGCTTGCCGGGCAACTGGCCGGCATGCTGTGCCGGGTGATGGGCGCCAGCGCGCTGTCGATCACGCTCAACCTCTACATCATGGACCACATCCGCAAGACCGACTTCATGCAGGCCGAATCGCTGCGCATGGCGTGGTCGATGCTGGCCTGGACCGGTGGGCCGACGCTCGGCATCTTCCTCTACACGCGCTTCGGCGTCTATGCCGCGCATGGCGCGGTGGCCGTGTTCGCGTTAGCCTTGCTGGCATTGTTCTGGACCTACCGGCTCGGCGACAACCCGTCGATCCGTCCCGGCAAGACGCGACCAGCCAATCCGCTCGCCAATATCGGCCGCTTCATCGCCCAGCCCAGGCTCAGGCTGGCCTGGCTGATCGCGTTTGGGCGCTCCTGTTTCTGGACGACGTTCTTCGTCTATGGGCCGCTGTTCATGGTCATTACGGGTGAGGGCAAGCTGGCCGGCGGCCTGCTGGTTTCGGCCGGCAACGCGCTTTTGTTCATGGCGATTTTCTGGGGCAAGGCGGGAAAGCGCTTTGGCGGCCGCAGGACCATGACATTTGCCTATTTCGCCATGTCGGTCGCGCTTCTGGCGGCGGGCTTCGTCGGCGAAACCGTGCCGCTGCTCACCGGCGCCTTCCTGCTCTGCGGCGCCTTCTTCACCATTGCACTCGACGCGCTCGGCTCGACCGCCTTCATGCGCTCGGTGCGCTCCTATGAAAGATCGCAGATGGCGGCAGTCTATCGCACCTATCTCGACTTTTCCGAGCTGACGCCGCCGCTGGTCTATTCGGTGGTGCTGGCCTTCTTCGGCCTGGGCTCGGTGTTCGTCACGCTCGGCCTGCTGGCGGCGGTCTGCGGCTTCGTGACGTGGCGCTATCTGCCGAAATCGCTTTGACCTTCATGGCGCATTCGCAACGGTCGCCGGCGGAATTTGGTTTGCCGGACGCGAGGATTCTGCCTATAGTCGCCGGTGTCGCCGGTTCCATTTTGGAGCCAAGAGGGAATGCGGTAAGGGCGGATTTCGCCCAATGCCGTGGCTGCCCCCGCAACTGTGTGCGGTAGTCCTCTCCATATGCCACTGAAGATTTTTCTTCGGGAAGGTGGGGAAGGACGCTGATCCGTGAGCCAGGAGACCTGCCGGCGACAGGAAACTGACTTCGATGCCCTCGGGTGGAGGGCGAAAGGACAAGACATGACTACCGCTTCCGTCTCCCTCGGCGCTTCCGTCTCCTCGCAGTCGCGCTTCATGCAGCTTGCGCTCGCCGCGCTGCTCGGCATTTTCGTGATGGGCTTTGTCGGCTTCTCGCATATCGATGCGGTCCACAATGCGGCTCACGACTATCGCCATTCGATGGCGTTTCCCTGCCACTGACGAGGGGCTGACATCATGAACCTGTTTCGCAACGTCGTGTTCATCGCGGCGATCGCAGGGCTCGTGGCCGGCGTCGTTCTCGCCTGCATGCAGGCCTATGCGACCGTGCCGCTGATCCTGAAGGCGGAAGTCTACGAACAGGCGGGCGGCGGGCATCACCATGACCATGCCGCTCCGGCAGCAACGGATAGCAATGCCATGAGCACAGCCGCTCCGGCCCCTGCCGAAGCGACTGCTGCGGCGGAAGACGAGGGCTGGGCGCCGGCAGACGGTTTCGAGCGTTTCGCCTTCAGCGTGCTTGCCAACATCGTCACCGGCATCGGCTTCGGGTTGATCCTGGTCGCGGTTTCCGAATTCGCCGGCGGTATCGGTGGTTGGCGCCAGGGCGTGTTCTGGGGCTTGGCCGGCTTTGCCGTGTTCACGCTGGCGCCGGGCCTCGGCCTGCCGCCGGAACTGCCGGCCATGCCGGCCGCCGATCTCACCCAGCGCCAGATCTGGTGGTGGGCAACGGTGGCGGCAACCGCTGCCGGTCTCGGCCTGATCGCGTTCCGCAAGTCGCTGCCGCTGGCGATCCTTGCCGTCCTTTTGATCGTCGCACCGCATGTTGTCGGGGCACCGCAGCCCGACAGTTACGAGACGGCGATTCCGGAAGGGCTGCATCACCAGTTCGTGGTGGCGGTGACCGTGACCAATCTGGTGTTCTGGCTGGTGCTCGGAGCGGTCGTCGGTGTGGTGCGCGGTCGCTTCACCGGCACCGCGACCAGCCTGCGCGACAGCTTTGCCTGATCGCAAGACACTGACCTTTCTCATCGGCGGTGCGCGCTCCGGCAAGAGCGCGCACGCCGAAATTTTGGCAACCGCCTTGCCGCCGCCCTGGACCTATATCGCCACGGCGCAAGCCTATGATGACGAGATGCGTGAGCGCATCGCGTTGCACCGGTCGCGGCGCGGCGAAGGCTGGACGACCATCGACGCACCGCTCGATCTCGCCGGCGCGCTTGCCGCCTTGCCGGACGATCGGCCGGTGCTTGTCGACTGCCTGACGCTGTGGCTGACCAACCATATGCTGGCCGAACACGATTTCGAGCTGGAATGCCGGCGATTGGCGGAGGTGCTGTCGCGGCCGCGCGGACCCTGGTTCTTGGTGTCCAATGAAGTCGGACAAGGCATCGTGCCGGACAATGCACTGGCGCGCCGCTTTCGCGATGCCGCCGGCCGGCTCAACCAGCAGGTCGCGGCGATTGCCGATACGGTGCTGCTGATGGTGGCGGGGCTGCCGCTCAAGGTGAAATGATATGACCGATATCGACGATAAGGACGAAGAGCGCCACCGCGCCAAGATGGCCAAGCGCAAGGCGGTGCAGGATGCCGAGGTGGCGAGCAAGACGGTCGAGAAGGGATTGCTCATCGTCAACACCGGCCCGGGCAAAGGCAAGACCACGGCCGCCTTCGGGCTGGCGCTGCGGATGCTCGGCTACGGCAAGCGCGTCGGTGTCGTCCAGTTCATCAAGGGCAAGTGGCACACCGGCGAGAAAGACGCCTTCGCCGCCTTCGGCGACCGTGTCGTGTGGCACGCGATGGGCGAGGGGTTCACCTGGGAAACCCAGGATCTGAAGCGCGACATCGCTGCCGCCGAAGCCGCCTGGGCCAAGGTGCTCGAACTGATGGCCGATCCGTCGATCAGCCTGCTGGTGCTCGACGAATTGAACATTGCGCTGCGCTACGACTATCTCGATCTCGACAGAGTGGTTGGCGCGCTAAAAGCGCGGCGCGAGGGCCTGCATGTCGTTGTCACCGGCCGCAACGCCAAGCCGGCGCTGGTCGAGGCCGCAGACCTCGTCACCGAAATGAGCGTGACCAAGCATCATTTTTCCGCCGGCGTGAAAGCGCAGCAGGGGATCGAGTTCTGAGTGTTCCTCAACCTCCCCAGACGGGGGAGGGTGAGGTTAGGTCACAACGATGACAACGACCGAAACCAACCCGAACAGAGCGATCAGCAGATAGTCGGCGACGCGATAGAGTTTCAGCGCCTGCCTGATGTCGAGGCTGTCGGCTTCACGCCGCCCACCTTCGCCCATGAAGACGTCGTCGACCAGCACGCCGCCATAGAAGCGCGGGCCGGCGAGCGCCAGGCCGAGCGCACCGGCCATCGCCGCTTCCGGCCAGCCGGCATTGGGCGAGCGGTGTTTTTTCGCGTCGCGCCGCACCGCATGCCAGGCTTTTTTCGCATCAGCGCCTTTGACGAAGAACGCCGCCAGCACGATCAGAAGCGCCGTCAGCCGCGACGCCGGCAGGTTGATCCAATCGTCAAAGCGCGCCGCCGCCCAGCCGAACGCCTCGTGGCGCGGGGTGCGGTGGCCGATCATCGAATCGGCGGTGTTGGCGGCCTTGTAGGCGGCGCCGCCGGCCAGGC
>NZ_RZPF01000415.1:0-5808 GCF_004022735.1 Mesorhizobium sp. M7A.F.Ca.AU.001.01.1.1 | reverse complement strand
ATAGAGCGCTACACGGCGCGCCGGATGGGCCGGGAGGCAGAGTAGCCACGCCCTGCGTCAGGGCTAATTTCAATCGATCTAATCGCAGGGTGCTGACGGCAGCCGCCGCCTGGTCCCAACCATTTGGGCGAAAGCCGGGCAAAAACCGAACAATATCTTGACGTTCGCAGCCCTGTTTCGCATACACCGCTGCGAAGAGGCGGATTCCGTGCTCGGAATCCGGTCTTTGTCTCAACGGCCCAGGGAGGGGTTCTTTTGGGCCATCAATCGAGGAAAATCCGGCAATGACAATTATTTCCGCCGTCATCGCCTGCGGCCTGCTTTCAATCCTTTACGCCATCTGCGCGACACGTTCGGTCCTTGCTGCCGATCAGGGCAATGCACGCATGCAGGAAATCTCCGCGGCTATCCGCGAGGGCGCACAAGCCTATCTGGCGCGTCAGTACACCACCATCGCCATCGTTGGCGTCGTCGTCCTCGTGCTCGCCTGGTGGTTGCTGTCCATCACCGCCGCGATCGGCTTCCTGATCGGAGCGGTGCTTTCAGGCGCCGCCGGCTTCATCGGCATGCATGTCTCCGTTCGCGCCAACGTTCGCACGGCGCAGGCCGCATCGAACAGTCTCGCTGCCGGCCTCGACATCGCGTTCAAATCGGGCGCCATCACCGGCATGCTGGTTGCTGGCCTCGCCTTGCTCGGCGTGTCGATCTACTACCTCATCCTGACCCACTTCATGGGCCTCCAGCCCAATGACCGCATCGTCATCGACTCGCTGGTCTCGCTCGGCTTCGGCGCATCGCTGATCTCGATCTTCGCTCGTCTCGGCGGCGGCATCTTCACCAAAGGCGCCGACGTCGGTGGCGATCTCGTCGGCAAGGTCGAAGCCGGTATTCCCGAAGACGATCCGCGCAACCCGGCCACGATCGCCGACAATGTCGGCGACAATGTCGGCGACTGCGCCGGCATGGCCGCTGACCTGTTCGAAACCTATGCGGTGACTGTCGTCGCCACCATGGTTCTGGCTGCCATCTTCTTTGGCGGCACCGCCGTGTTGGGTGCGGCCATGCTTTATCCGCTCGCCATCTGCGGCGCCTGCATCCTGACCTCGATCGTCGGCACCTTCTTCGTCAAGCTCGGTTCCAACGGCTCGATCATGGGCGCACTCTACAAGGGCCTGATCGTCACTGGCCTGCTGTCCATCGTCGGCCTCGGCGTCGCCACCCAGGTGACGCTCGGCTGGGGTGAGGTCGGCACGGTCGCCGGCATGGTCATCACCGGCAAGAACCTGTTCATCTGCGGCCTGATCGGCCTCGTGGTGACCGGTCTCATCGTGGTCATCACCGAATACTACACCGGCACCAACAAGCGCCCGGTCAATTCCATCGCCCAGGCGTCGGTCACCGGTCACGGCACCAACGTCATCCAGGGCCTCGCGGTCTCGCTGGAATCGACGGCGCTGCCGGCGATCGTCATCGTCGGCGGCATCATCTCGACCTATCAGCTTGCCGGCCTCTTCGGTACGGCGATCGCGGTCACGACGATGCTCGGCCTTGCCGGCATGATCGTTGCGCTCGATGCCTTCGGCCCGGTCACCGACAATGCCGGCGGCATCGCCGAAATGGCCGGCCTGCCCAAGGAAGTGCGCCACTCCACCGACGCGCTCGACGCGGTCGGCAACACCACCAAGGCGGTGACCAAGGGCTACGCCATCGGCTCCGCTGGTCTCGGCGCATTGGTGCTGTTTGCCGCGTACTCGAACGACCTGAAGTTCTTCGCCGCCAATGGCGACAAATATCCCTACTTCCAGGGCATGGGCGAGATCTCCTTCGATCTCTCCAACCCATACGTCGTCGCCGGCCTGATCTTCGGCGGGCTGATCCCGTATCTGTTCGGCGGCATCGCCATGACGGCCGTCGGCCGTGCGGCGGGCGCCATCGTCGAGGAGGTGCGCAAGCAGTTCCGCGAGGATCCGGGCATCATGGCCGGCACCTCGAAGCCGAACTACGCCCGCGCGGTCGACCTTCTGACCAAGGCGGCAATCAGGGAAATGATCATCCCGTCGCTGCTGCCGGTGCTGGCGCCGCTCGTCGTCTATTTCGGCGTGCTGCTCATCTCGGGCTCGAAGGCGTCTGCCTTTGCAGCGCTGGGTGCCTCGCTGCTCGGCGTCATCGTCAACGGCCTGTTCGTCGCTATCTCGATGACCTCTGGCGGCGGCGCCTGGGACAACGCCAAGAAGTCCTTCGAAGACGGCTTTGTCGACAAGGACGGCGTCAAGCATCTCAAGGGTTCCGAGGCGCATAAGGCTTCGGTGACCGGTGACACGGTCGGCGATCCCTACAAGGACACCGCTGGCCCCGCCGTCAACCCGGCGATCAAGATCACCAACATCGTCGCGCTCCTGCTGCTGGCCGTGCTCGCGCACGGCTGATCTAGGCTTCAGCCCGAAACAACCCGCGGGAGCGATCCCGCGGGTTTTTTGTTGAGCAATGCCATGTCGACGCGTCAACAAGCCGATCTCTTGCATGCGGTAAATGCGCCGGTATCTCATCTACCGGCTTGGGTTTCGACGGCTTAAGCATCGCCGGCAAACATACGGGGATCTTGCCCTGATCGAGGCCACAACAAAAACCCGCAGGATCGCTCCCGCGGGTTTTTGGTCGTCTGAGATGATGAGGCTCCCGGAATGGAAGCCGAAAGGAATTAGGCGCCGCCGCCCGGAATGCTGGGTGCCAGCTTGCTGGCACCGTTGATGATCTGGCTGAGGAAGTTCTGGTCCTTGCCGCCGGTCGGTGTGGTGCGTGAGATGAAGTCGAACATCTTGCCGTCCTTCATCCCGTAATTGGCGATCTGGGTGACGCGGCCATCGGCGCCGAAATAGACCGCCAGCACATGCTGATCAATGAGCCGTGGCTTGTCGAAGGCGACGTAGCGCTTGCGCGTCTGCGAAATGTAATAGAAGGCCTCGTTGTCGAAGGTCGCGGTCGTCGACGGCGTGCCGAGCGCCAGAAGCACCTGCTCGCGGCTCGAACCGACCGGCACCAGGTCGATTGCCTGCTGGTCTATGACGTAACCTTGCGTCAGCGTCTCACTCGGGCTGAGGTCGCCGATCATCTTGGAGGTGTGGCAGGCCGATAGTGCCGAAACGATCATCAGCAGCGAGATCGCGCCGGCGGGCCTGGACGAGAAGGTCGACTTGAAATTCAGCGCGCGCAACAACAACTCCATTAGCTGGCCGCAACTTGCGCTGGGCCGCGAAACCGGTAAACCAGCTTGCTTGCCGATGCAACAAGCCCACTTCAACAAACGGTCCCCAGGAGACCATCCCCAATGTTCCAGCGCTTTTTTGGCCGCGAACGCTACGCCAACCGCGCTATCACCGAGGCGCTTTACGCACAAATCGTGGCGGCGGCGCGGCAGACGGTGTTTTATTCCCACTGGAATGTGCCAGACACGCCGCTTGGCCGTTTCGAGATGCTGTCGCTGCACATGTTCCTGTTCCAGCACAGGTTGCGCGGTGAGAGCGGTGCGGCGCAAGAGGTCGCCCAGGTGCTGATCGACGAGTTCTTCCTCGACGTCGACCATTCGTTGCGGGAATTGGGCATTGGCGACGTTGGCGTGCCCAAACGCATGAAAAAGCTGGCAAAGATGTTTTATGGCCGAACCGCTGCCTATGACGATGCCCTGGAAAGAAACGACCATGAAGCGCTGACCGCGGCTCTTGCCCGCAATGTCCGGCCCGACGCGGGCGCCTGGCTGGAAGCATCGCTGCTGGCCAACTATGTTACCGACGCGCGCAATCATCTGGCCGCGCAGACATCCGAATCGATTGTCTCCGGCACGCTGACCTTTCCCGCCGCCAAGGAGGTTGAACAATGAAGCATGTGGACCCGCAAAGCCCGGTCTCCTTCCGTGCAAACATCACGCGCCTGCCGCAAAAGGGCCTGCCGCTGGTTGTCGAAGCCGATGCCGCACAGCGTGCGGCACTGGCCGAGGAGCACGGGTTGATTTCGGTCGAATCCTATCGCGCCGAGCTTCTGGTCGCGTCGTGGAAGCGCAATGGCGTGAAGATAAGCGGTCGTGTCGAAGCCGACATCACCCAGGCCTGCATCGTCACGCTCGAGCCTGTCGAAGCGCATATCGACGAACCGGTCGAAGCGCTGCTGCTGCCCGAGGATTCCAAGCTTGGACGGCAGGGTTTCGATGGTGGCGGCGAGATCCTGCTCGACGCGGAAGGCCCTGACAGTCCAGAGACATTTTCCGGTGACACGATCGATGTCGGGGCACTCGCCGAACAGTATTTCGGGCTCGCCATCGACCCCTATCCGCGTAAGCAGGGCGCAGCGCTCAACGCCGGCAGCGAGACCGAACCGGCGGAGAATGAATTTCAGCAAAAACTGCGATCCTTGCTGGGAAAATCCTGAAAAGCTCGCCCGCGACGGAAAAGTCGGTTGTGTGGCAGCCCAAAACCGTTATTTTCGCCGAACCTTCGCGGTCGCTAAACGACCTGCCGCCTAACCGTGAGACAAATACCGCGTGATCAGGATTTCCATCGATGCCATGGGCGGCGATCACGGACCAGCCGTGGTCATTCCAGCGCTCATGACGGTCGCGACCCGTCGTCCCGACATCCGCTTCGTCATCTTCGGGCGTGAGGAGGTCGTGCGCCCGGAGCTCGCCAAATTTCCCAAGCTTGCCGAGATCAGCGAATTCTTCCATTGCGAAATTGCGGTCAGGATGGACGACAAGCCGAGCCAGGCGCTGCGCCACGGCCGCTGGAAGTCATCGATGTGGAAGGCCGTCGAAGCGGTCAAGGCCGGCACGGCCGACGCCTGCATTTCCGCGGGCAACACCGGTGCGCTGATGGCGATGTCGAAATTCTGCCTGCGCACCATGGCCACCATCGATCGCCCGGCGATCGCAGCCCTTTGGCCGACATTGCGCGGCGAAAGCGTGGTGCTGGATGTCGGCGCGACCATCGGGGCCGATGCGCAACAGCTCATCGATTTTGCCATTCTCGGCACCGGCATGGCGCGCTCGGTCTTCGGCATAGCCCGGCCCAGCGTCGGCCTGCTCAATGTCGGCGTCGAGGAGATCAAAGGCCAGGAAGAGGTTAAGGAGGCGGGGCGCATGCTGCGCGAAGCCAACATGGCCTCGATGAACTATCACGGTTTCGTCGAGGGCGACGATATCGGCAAGGGCACGGTCGACGTTGTGGTGACCGAGGGCTTCGCCGGCAACATCGCTCTGAAGACCGCGGAAGGCACGGCGCGCCAGATAGCGGGTTATCTGCGCGCCGCGATGAGCCGCACCCTGATGGCCAGGATCGGCTACGTCTTCGCTAAGGGCGCCTTCAACCGCTTGCGCGAAAAGATGGATGTCGGCCGCTCCAATGGCGGCGTTTTCCTGGGGCTGAGCGGGATCGTCGTCAAAAGCCATGGCGGTGCTGATTCTGACGGGTTCGCCGCCGCGATCGAACTCGGCTATGACATGGTCCGCAACAACCTCCTCGACCGTATCGAGGCCGATCTGGACCTGTTTCATGCGCGCAACCCGCGCGCCCTGTCATCTAGGAAATCCGACGTCGTCACCGACGCAAAGGAATAGGAAAGAACTTTGATCAGATCAGTCGTGCGCGGCACGGGCGCCGCGCTGCCCCGCCGAATCATGAAGAATGCCGATTTCGAAGGCATGGTCGAGACCTCCGACGAGTGGATCGCCCAGCGCACCGGCATTCGCCAGCGCCACATCGCGGGCGATGACGAGACGACCGCTTCGCTGGGGGAAGCGGCGGCACGTGCCGCACTTGCCAA
>NZ_RZPF01000414.1:0-5809 GCF_004022735.1 Mesorhizobium sp. M7A.F.Ca.AU.001.01.1.1 | reverse complement strand
GGTCGCACCACCGAGCGATCCGAGTTGCCAGAAGGTCAGGTCGCGCAACTGGCGATCGTCGGCCATGAAGATAAGGATGCCGGTCAGCGCCATGGCGAGCGCCGCCAGCGCGATGCCCGCGAGCAGCATTGTGGCAACCGAGGTTTGCCCCCGCCGCGTCGCGACCTGATAGAGCATCAGCGTGGTGGCGAGCCCGCCACAGAAGGCCGCCAGCGGCAGGGCAAGCGTGCCGAGCAAGACTGTCACCGGAGCCAATATCGTCGCGCCGAGCACGATGACGGCAACCGCGCCGAGGCTGGAGCCGGCCGAGACGCCGATCAGGCCGGGGTCCGCCAGCGGATTGCGGAACAGCCCCTGCATGACCGCGCCGGAGACGGCGAGCGCCGCGCCGACCAGCATGCCGAGGATGACGCGCGGCAGGCGGATGTCATAGACGATCAGGCTGTCGCGGGCGCTCAACGCGGCGTCGTCAGGCACTGCGCCGAACAGCCAGCCCCCGATGACGTTGGCGGCCGATGCGTCCGAAGCCCCCGATGTCAGCGACAGAAAAACGGCAGCCGCGAGCCCCAGGCACAGCAGAAGGATGACGATGCGGGCGCGGCCCGACCGGTCGCCTTCGGATACGCTTGCCATCACCGGGCCGGCGATCGATTGATCGACCATGATCTGCCTGCTCAGTCCGTGACCTGCCCGCCATAAAGCGAGACAGCGAGGTCGTGGATGGCATCAGCCGTGCGCGGCCCGAAGCCGAGCAGATAGGCGCCGTCGATGCGGATCAGCTTGTGCGCCGTTCCGGCCGGCGTGGAGGCGATCGACGGATTGACGAACAGTTCGTCGTCCGAAACCGGAGGCCCGGCATTGCTCATCATCAGGATCACGTCAGGCCTGGCGGTTATGATCGCCTCGTCGGACATCTGCTTGTAGCCGGAAAAGCCCTCGACCGCGTTGACGCCGCCGGCCAGCTTGACCATGCCGTCGGCGGCGGTCTCGCTGCCGGCCGCCAGAATCTTGCCACCCTGTATCGACAGCACGAACAGGATGCGCTTGCGCTCCTTGATCGAAGCCGTCTGCTTCTCGGCGGCCGTGAGCTTGGCATCGAGCTCCTTGGCCAGCACCTCGGCCTTGGCGTCGACGCCGAGCGCCTTGCCGACGATGCGGACCTTCTCGAGAATGCCTTCGTGGCTGTAGTGCTCGGGCACCTCGATGAACGGCACGCTCGTCTTCTTCAAGACATCGACTGCTTCCTTGGGGCCGCTGCCATGCAGCGCCAGGATGCCGGTCGGGTCGACCGACAGCACACCCTCCGGCGACAGCGCGCGCATATAGCCGACATCGGGCAGCTCAAGCGCCGCCTTTGGGAACCGGCTGGTGGAATCGCGTGCCACCAGATGCTTTTCCTGGCCGAGAGCATAGACGATCTCGGTGATCGAGCCGCCAATGGCCACGATCTTTGAAGGATCGGCAAACACGGCCGTGCCTTCCGCGGCGCTGGCGGGTTGCAGTGCGATAACAGCCATGGAGAGACCGATCACCGGCCCCAAAATAGATCCGCGCACAGCCGACAATCTTGGGAAAACACTCATAGCATTTTTTCTCAGGCTGCAGTCGGGCTTGGGATGCGCGGCAGGTTTTCCGCCAGGAAGCGCCAGTCGTCTCGCTCGCTTTCGCCTTCATGACGCTTGCCGAAGAACTGGATGATCATCTTGCCGTCGGCGTCATAGACCTCGAGCGAGGTGACATGACCGTCCTTGGTCGGCTTGCGCACGGCCCAGACCTCGTGGATGTGGTCGGTGCGCAGATGCAGGTGGAAGGTTTCGTCCAGCACGTTGATCCATGGTCCCATCGGCTTGATCGACTTGATCGGACCGGAATGGATCTGGATGCAGCCGCGGTTTCCCACAAAGCACATGATCGGCATCTCGCCCTCCGCGGCATGATGAAACATGGCCCGGACCGCCTCATTGTCGAGCTGCCAGGCATAGTCCTGCCCAACCAGGCGCACCGCCTGCCGGCGGCTTAGTTTCAGCGTCTTCAGCATACCAAAGAACTGGTGCACGTCGGTCAGCCGGCTCCAGCGGTCACGCAGATCGTCGAGATTGGCGGCCGCTTCGTCGCCATGGATCTCGTCATCGGGGAGTGGCCCCGAGATGTCGACCGTCGGTTCCTGGTTGGACGATTCGAGCGCGGCGACCAGCTTCTGATAGGCATAGAGGCTGGAGGCCGGCCGCAGATGCACCTTGTGCACGGCCTCGCCTGCCGCATCGAAGAACTGGAGGCTGCGGCGGATTTCGTCGCCGTCGCGCTTCTCGATGGCAAAGCCGTGCGCCCAGACCTTCGGGAAGATGCGCAAGTCGATGTTTTCGCCAAGCACCATGGCATTGTGGGTGCCGGTGACGACCTTGTCATAGACGCCGATCTTCTCGTGCACCGCGCTGTCATTGCGGGTCAGCGCCATGACCTCGCCGACGGCCTCGAGGCCGGTCAGAAGATCGTTGACGCGCGGCTCGATGCGGACGACGCCGTCGCCGCAATGCGCCGCGACCAGTTCGGCTTCCGAAATGCCGAGATGGGCAGCCAGATCACGCTCGCGCGTCTTCGGATTGTCTGTCCGTGCCCGCCGGATTTCATGCGGGGCGGGTTTTACGCGCTGATCCATGTCTCGGTCCCTGTTGCCTTGTCTTACTTGTTGAGAATGAGCTTGCCCTGGCGGGTGATTTTCAGCCGGTAGAGTGCACCGTGATGCTCGATGCCTATCTCGTGCTCGCCCTGGAACAGGGTGTTGCTGGAAAGGGTTCGTACCGCCAGCGGAACCCGGTCGAAATGGGGGGAGGCATCGTCGGGACGGCGGACGCGATAGCGAAAATCGTTGGGATTGTGGGTGTTCATCTGGATGGATCCCTTTCCTGTGCCGGGCGTCTGGCTAGGCGTTGCGTAATCCGATTCATTTCTTGACTTGAATAATCATGTTTACTAGTCAGTGCAATACCGGATTAAATGAGTCAACATTTAAGACGTCGGCGACGATCAAAAATGCCAGCCAGCCCCGGGCCAGCCAGCATGAAACCTGGACTTTGGAGTTGGGGCATGGGGTTTGTGACTTGGGAATGGCGCGGCCGGTCGGCGGCGAACGGCGCGGCGGCATTGCTGGCAAGCGTGGCGGCGATTGCCTTATCGGCGCAACTGGCCAACGCCCAGCAGGCGGCGCAGACGACAGATCAAACGAAGAAGGCTGAAGAGGAAAAGGCAGCACCAGCGGGAGCAACGCTGCTCGACAAGATCCTCGTCATCAGCCGCACCGGCGAGACGGCGATCGAATCGCTGGCATCGGCCAGCCATATCGGCCAGGAACAGCTCGACCGCCGCATGGCGACGACGCCCAATGAGATGCTGCTCGGCGTGCCCGGTGTCGCGGCGCAGGCCGACGCCAGGCGCGTCAGCACCAGCATCAACATCCGCGGCCTGCAGGATTTCGGTCGCGTCGCAGTCATCGTCGACGGCGCACGACAGAATTTCCAGCGCTCCGACCACGGCACGCAGTCGACCTTCTACATCGACCCCGAACTCGTCAAATCCGTGGATGTTATCCGTGGTCCTGTAGCCAACACCTACGGCTCGGGCGCCATCGGCGGCGTCGTCTTCTTCGACACCAAGGATGCCGAGGATTTCCTCAAGCCTGACGAGACATGGGCCGGTTCCGTCACGGGACGCTATGAGAGCAACGGCAAGGGCTGGACCACAAGTGCATCCGGCGCCTACCGCATTAACGAGAATTGGGACGTGCTGGGCAACATCGTCTACCGCGACTATGACGACTACAAGGATGGCGGCGGCGACACCGTCAAGGGCACCGGCTTCGACGTGCTGAGCGGACTGCTCAAGACCAGCATACGCCCGACCGACAACAGCGAACTGAAGCTCGGCTGGGTCGGCTCAAGCGATGGCTGGAACGAGATCAGCGGCGGTGCGCCGGTCAATGACGTCGACCTGAAGTCGAACACCTTCACGGCGCGCTACAACATCACGGATGAGGACAAGAGCTGGCTCGATCTCCACATCAACACCTCCTACAACAAGACCAACCTCGATCTGACCAGCCTTGTCCCGCAAAACCGCTTTGATCCGGTCACCGGCCTTCCCGTTGTCTTGCCGGCGGGATCGCAGTCGACATTCGACGTCGGCACCACCGGCATCGACATCTGGAACACGTCCCGGTTCGAGACGAGTGGGATCGCGCACGAGCTGACCTATGGCGGCGACTGGGTCGGCGATAACGTCGAGACCGGCGGCGCGGCTGGTGGCGACAGTTTCTACACGCCTTCGGGCAAGCGCAACGTTTCGGGCGCCTATGTCCAGGACAAGCTCACCTGGGAGTGGCTCGAAGTCATCGCCGGGCTGCGTTACGACAACTACAGTCTCAAAGATGACACCCACGACATTTCCGGCGACAGGGTATCGCCGCGCATCACCGTCGGCGTCTCCCCGTTCGAATCCGCAGGCCTTGCCGGCCTTCAGTTTTATGGCACCTATGCCGAGGGCTATCGCTCGCCATCGATCGCCGAGACGCTGATCAGCGGCAATCATCCGGCAGGCGTCAGCTTTCCGTTCCTGCCCAATCCCAATCTGCGGCCGGAGACTGGAAAGACCGTCGAATTCGGCGTCAACTACAAGCAGAACGACATCCTCGAAGCCGGCGATGCGCTGCGCATCAAGGCAGCGTATTTCAACAATGATGTCGAAGATTACATCGATGGCGTTACCCTGTCGCGGTTTGACCCGACAGCCGGTTGCCCGAGCGGACCCGGTATCCCGATATGCTTCCAGTACCAGAATTTTGCCAAGGCCAAGATCGACGGCTTCGAACTGGAGGGCGTCTATGATGCCGGATGGGGCTATGCCGGCCTCTCGGCTTCAATCACCAATGGTCACACCATTTCCTACAAGGGTGTGGAAGCGGATCTCGCCACGATCCCATCATCCCAGGTCACCGCGCAGCTCGGCTTGCGCTTCCTCGAGGACAAGCTGACCGTCGGCGGCGAAGTGCAATACAATGGCAAGCCCAAGGGCAATCCGATCGCCGAGGACTACACGCTGGTCAATGCCTTTGCCAGCTACCAGGCGACGGACAATTTGAAGATTGATTTCCGCGCCGACAATCTGTTCGATGTCAAATACGCCAACCCGCTTAACCTGACCACGGCTGGCCAGCCGCCGCAGCCGGTTTTCGCGGCCTACGAGCCCGGCATAACGCTGAAGCTGGCGGCAACGATGCGGTTTGGAGGCTGATTGCCATGACGAGCTTGACGACACCCCTTCGTCTGCTGACCTCGATGCTGGCGATGTCGCTTGCGATGGTTTCGGCGTGGGCGCAAGAGTCCGCGCCGGCCCCCACGCTCACCCTGGAACTCAATGGCGCGCAACCTTCCGACAAGGGTTGCCGCCTGAGGTTCGTGGTCAACAACAATCTCGGCGCCGACCTGTCCAAGGCTGCCTTCGAGATCGCCTTGTTCAACGAGGCAGGCGTCGTCGACCGGCTGACCGTGCTCGATTTCAAGGAATTGCCGGCCGGCAAGACCAAGGTGACGCGTTTCGATCTGGCCGGCACCGAGTGCTCGAAAGTCAGCCGCGTGCTGATCAACAGCGCGACCGAATGCACCGGTACCGGCGTCGAACCGAACGCCTGCATGCGCAAGCTGAAGACGG
This sequence comes from Mesorhizobium sp. M7A.F.Ca.AU.001.01.1.1, assembly GCF_004022735.1. Lineage (NCBI taxonomy): Bacteria > Pseudomonadati > Pseudomonadota > Alphaproteobacteria > Hyphomicrobiales > Phyllobacteriaceae > Mesorhizobium > Mesorhizobium sp. M7A.F.Ca.AU.001.01.1.1. Next base: position 109 of record NZ_RZPF01000414.1, on the reverse strand, counting down.
ACACCAAGACCGGTATCGCCTTCGGCGTCTGAGGTGGGACTGCATCCCGCATTCCTGCAAAACAAAACGGTGTGGCCAGCTGCCGGCCACTGCCGACTGCCGCTGCGAG
>NZ_RZPF01000413.1:0-5819 GCF_004022735.1 Mesorhizobium sp. M7A.F.Ca.AU.001.01.1.1 | reverse complement strand
TGCGTATACCATCCACACAAGCGCTGCGTGCGCTCGACAGCTTCGCCCGCCATGGCAGCGTCTGGCGCGCCGCCGACGAGTTGCACCTGACCCGCAGCGCCGTGAGCCATCAGCTTCGTCTGCTGGAGCGCGATCTCGGCTTCGACCTGCTCGAACGCATCGGCAAGGGCGTGGCGCTGACGCCGCGCGGCCAGCGCTATGCCAGCGACGTGCGCAAGGCGCTCACCGTTTTGGGCGATGCGGTGACGCGGGACGCCGGCACCGGCGTCGGCGGCTCGTTCGCCGTCAGTTGCACGCCCGGCTTCGCCTCGCTGTTCTTGTGCACCCATATCGGCGAGTTCCGGCAGATGTATCCTGACGTGGCGCTGCGCATCCTGACGCCGCGCCGGCTCGACGATGTCAGCAACGCAGATGCCGATGCCTTCATTGCGTTTGGTGTCGGCAATTGGCCGAACCGGGCGGTCGAGCCGCTCTGCGAAATCTCGTTCACGCCGCTCTGCAGCCCGACGCTGCTCAACAAGGTCGGCGGTTTTTCCCGACCGTCGGACGTGCTGCGCGCCAACCTGCTGCATCTCGACGACACCGAGGATTGGGCGCGCTGGCTGGCGCTGTCCAAGGTGGAAAACCCCGACATCGAGGGTGGCATCTTCTTTTCCGACATGAACCTGGTCTTTTCGGCGGCGATTGCCGGCCAGGGCATCGCCATGGGCGACGAACTGACCAGCCGGCGGGCGCTGAGCGAGGGCCGGCTGGTCAGGCCGTTCGACATCGCGATCAAGTCGCCACGCTCTTATTTCCTGGTCTCCGAACACGCCAAGGCTTCGCATCCGGTGCTGGAAGCGTTCGCGGGATGGCTGCGGTCGAAACTCCAGGAGAACCGCATTCTGCCGTATTGAGGGCAAGGCGGCGCCATCTCGCCATAGATGAATGGAATTTGCCGATCACGCGAAAACTATTCGGTTGCGGTGAGCCGGCACCCTGCCTACGATTTCGACAAGCGTTAGGGAAAGGGCAGTATGCAGCAACCCGGCCGTGCCGCAGAGATCAAGGCAATCGGGATCGGCAAGAGCTTCGGCTCGTTCCGTGCGCTGGACAATCTGTCGCTCGATATCGGCCGTGGCGAGTTCCTGACCCTGCTGGGGCCGTCGGGTTCGGGCAAGACCACCTTCCTGATGATCCTTGCGGGCTTCGTGCAGCCGACCGAGGGCAAGCTGTTCAGCGACGGCGTCGACATCACCGACCGACCGGCAGAGCAACGTGCCGCCGGCATGGTGTTCCAGGGCTACGCGCTGTTCCCGCATATGAGCGTCGAAGCCAACATCGCCTTCCCACTCAAGGTGCGCAAGAAACCGGCCGCCGACATCAAGCGCCGTGTCGGCGAGATGATCGAGCGCGTCGGTCTCAAGGGCCACGAGAAGAAACTGCCGGCGCAACTGTCGGGCGGCCAGCAGCAGCGCGTGGCGCTGGCCCGTGCGCTGGTGTTCGAACCTGGCGTGCTGTTGCTCGATGAGCCGTTCTCGGCGCTCGACAAGAGCCTGCGCGGCCAGATGCAGGCCGAGATGAAGCGGCTGCACCAGGAAACCGGAACCACTTTCGTCTTCGTCACCCACGACCAGAGCGAGGCGCTGGCGCTGTCGTCGCGCGTTGCCATCTTCAACCACGGCAAACTGCTGCAGGTCGGAGCGCCCGACGAAGTCTACGACCGGCCGGACAACCGCTTCGTCGCCGAGTTCCTCGGCGAAATCAACATGCTGCCGCTGAAGGGCGTCAAGCCTGCCGGCAATGGCTCGACCGGCCTTTGCGAAGACCGCGCGGTCAGCATGGGCTGCAAGGCCGAACTCGTGCGCGGCGATGCCATCCTGGCGATCCGGCCCGAATACATGTCGATATCGGGCGAGGCGGCGGATGGCGAGAATGGCATCGCCGCTACCGCCACCAACTCCACCTATCTCGGTGCTGCGACGCGGCTCGACCTGACGACACGGCAAGGCGCCAAGGTTACCGTCTCGGTGCCGAACGAGGTGGCGGCCGCAGCGCTCAGCAAGGGCAATTCCGTCTGGCTCACCTGGCCGGCGGAAAAGGGTTTCCTCCTTCCGCATGGAGGGCAATGACGACGGTGTGGCGAGATGTCGCTCCACCGCTTTCCGGCACTATCAACAACAAAAAAGGGGAACTGACATGACACATGACAACAAAAAACAAGCCGTCGAGAGCCTGTCCGCCAGGGCAGGTCGCGGCGAGATCTCGCGCCGGCAGTTCACACAGCTGGCGGCACTCGTGCTGGCCGGCACGCCGATGCTGCTGCGCTCGACAGGTGCCTTTGCGCAGGCCAAGGAACTGGTGCTGGTCAACTGGGGTGGCGATGCCATCACCGCCTATGATGCCGCCTATGGCCAGGCCTTCACCAAGGACACCGGCATCGCCGTCAAGATGGACGGTTCGGGTCCGACCGAAGGCGCCATCGCCGCGCAGTTCAAGAGCGGCGCGCCGACCTGGGATCTCGTCGACGTAGACCCCTTCTCGGCCATCACGCTCGGCGCCCAAGGGGCTCTCGAGCCGATCGATTACAACATCGTCGACAAGAAGAAGATGCGGCCCGGCTTTGGTTGGGAATACGCCGCCTCGACCTATTTCTTCTCCTATGTCATCGCCTATGATTCCGAGAAGTACGGCAAGGACGCGCCGACCGGCATGGCCGATTTCTTCGACGTGAAGAAATTCCCCGGCAAGCGCTCGCTCTACAAATGGGGCGTATCGAGCTGGGAAGCAGCACTTCTGGCCGACGGCATCGCGCCGGCGTCGCTCTACCCGCTCGACCTCAAGCGCGCCCATGACAAGATCGCCGCGTTCAAGGAAAACGTCGTTGCCTATTGGGGTGGCGGCGCCGAAAGCCAGAGCGTGCTGCTCAATGGCGAGGCCTCGATGGCGATCGTCTGGTCGACGCGCGCTTCGCTGATCGAGCAGGATTCGGGCGGCAAGATCAAGTTCATCTGGGATCAGGGACTGATCTCGCCCGGTGCGCTGGCCGTGCTCAAGAACAACCCCGGCGGCAAGGACGCTGCGATGAAGTTCATCGCCAGTGCCCAGGACCCTGAAAAGCAGCTGGTCATGTTCGACAAGCTCGGCCAAGGTCCTGCAAACCCGGCGGCAGACGCGCTGATCACGGCCGACAAGAAGCGCATCAACCCGGTCGATCCCGAGAACATGAAGAAGCAGATCGCGCTCGACATGGACTGGTACGCCAAAAATTACGGGCCGGCGCTCGACGAATACACCAAGATCATCTCGGCCTGATCAGGGCCGGGATAATCGGGTGGACATGAGATCCTATCTCTCCGACAGGATGGGCGCGGCGCTGTTGATGGCGCCGCTGCTCCTGTTTCTTGTCCTGGCCTATGCCTGGCCGTTCCTCGGCGTCGTCAAATGGAGTTTTACGCTGCCGACGCCCGGCCTCGGCCAATATGAGGCGCTGCTCACCGACGATCTGGTGCAGTCGGTGTTCATCCGCACGCTGCGCATCGCGGCGGTCGTCACCGTGGTCTCGGTGGCCGCTGCCTACGCCATCACCGTCGTCTGGGTGCGTGGAACCCCGGCACAGCGCCTGATCGCCGAGTTCTGCATTCTCGTTCCCTTCTGGATTTCCGTGCTGACCCGTGCCTTCGGCTGGGTGGCGCTGCTCTCCAATCGCGGCCTGATCAACACGTGGCTGCAGGCGATCGGCTTCATCTCCGAACCGCTGGCGTTGGTGCGCAACGAATTCGGCGTCATCGTCGGCATGACGCACTTCCTCATTCCTTTCGCCGTTTTTCCGCTGGCATCGGCCATGCGCAGCCTCGACGACCGCGTGCTCCTGGCGGCGCGCGGGCTCGGCTCCAGCCGCATGCGCACCTTCTGGACGGTGTTCGTGCCGATGACGCGCTCCGGCATCATAGGCGCGGCGATGATCGTTTTCGTCTTCTCGCTCGGCTTCTTCGTCACGCCAGCGATCCTTGGCGGCGGCCGCAGCGTCATGATTGCCGAGCTGATCTATCTCAGGATATTCCAGAGCCCGGACTGGGGCTTGGGTGCAGCGATCAGCGTCGTGCTGGTGCTGTTCGTCGGCGCGCTGATGGCGCTCTTGTTCCGATATGTCAGACCGAAGCAGTTGATCTGATGCCGACCTACCGCCCCGGTCCCGTCTCGCTGATCATCGCCGCCTTCGTGGCGCTGTTCCTGCTGATGCCGCTGCTCGCCGTCATCCCGGTGTCGCTGACGCCGAGCCGCATGCTGGCCATGCCGTCGGGCGAACTGTCGCTGCGCCATTACCGGGCGCTGATCGAAGACCCGCGCTGGCTCCAATCGATTCTGCTCTCGATCCGCATCGGTGTCGTCAGCAGCGCCTTTTCAACTGTGCTGGCGCTGTGCTTCAGCCTTGGCGTCTGGATGTTCCAGCCGCGCTTCACCGCGGCCCTGGTCGGCTTCGTGCTACTGCCGATGGTGGTGCCGCCGGTGGTCTCGGCGATCACGCTCTACTTCTTGCTCACCTCGATCTCGGGTTTCAGCGCGTTCTTCGGCTACGACACCTGGCTTGGCGTCGCCATGGCCCATTCGGTGATGACCGTGCCCTTCGCCACGGTGCTGATGCTGGTCTCTCTCAGCCAGCTCGACCGCCGCATCGACCTTGCCGCGCGGGGCTTAGGGGCCACTGTGTGGGAGCGCGCCACCCGCGTCATCATGCCCAACATCAAGTTCGGCATCGTCACCGCCGCACTTCTCTCCTTCGTGCTGTCCTGGGAAGAAATCGGCGTCACCCTGTTCATCACCTCTGTCAACGCCATCACGCTGCCGCGGCTCATGTGGATGGGCTTGCGCGACAACATCGACCCGGCGATCGCGGCATTGTCGGTGATCCTGATCATCATCACCGTGCTGGTGCTGGCGGTGCGCAGTTTCGTGGCCAGGCAGCGCGGAGCCTAGACAAACCGCACCGAGACGCGGCCAAACCTGCCTAGATCGCCGATGACTTCGTCGCCTGCCTCGACGCTTATCGGTGTCACGCAGGTGCCGGTAATCACCACCTGTCCCGGCTGAAGCGCTATGCCCAGGCCCGACAGTTCATTGACGATCCAGGTAAGCGCGATGCGAGGATCGCCCAATACGGCTGCTCCCGATCCGCTATGTTGCGACCTTCCGGAAACGGACGCGATCACGGGGTGCTTTGCAAGATCCACGTCGTGCCAGTCGTCTTCCGCCGCCTCGCCGATGACAAACAGATTGGCGCAGGCATTGTCCGCAATGAGCTGCGGCGCCCCGACGGCGCAGAAATCGTCATACCGTGAGTCCGGGATTTCGATCGCCGGGTGCAAGCTCGCCACGGCTTCCATCGCCTCGGCGATTTCATAGGGTGCCGCACGAGGCGGCAGCTCGCGGCCGAAACGGAAAGCGAACTCGATCTCGGCCACGCGCATCTTGCTCGTCGCCAGGGAAACGGTCCCGCCGATCTCCACCGCTTTCTCGGCCAGGAGACGTCCGGCCATGGGGCCGTCGACGTTGATGTGCCTTTGTCCCGCCAGACTGGTCGCGGCAATCTTCCAGCCGAAAAGCGGAGCCGCCGAGCGATCCATGACATGCGACTGGACAGCGTAACCTTCGAGCCGTGTTTGTGGGCGCAACGCCTCGGGTATGGCGTCGAGACGGGTGCCCTTGTCCCAGTGGCCTACCAACAACCGCGACGCAGCCCTGGTCTTTTCTGCATCGAGCATCATCAGCTTCCGAAATTGCTTCCTGGATCAAAAACGGCAAGGAAACATTGCGTCATGCGACGCTGTATGGAGCGAGAA
>NZ_RZPF01000412.1:0-5825 GCF_004022735.1 Mesorhizobium sp. M7A.F.Ca.AU.001.01.1.1 | reverse complement strand
CTGGTGCACCATGCCGATGCCGGCGGCTAGCGCATCGGCGGAACTTGTGATCCGCACCGGCCTGCCCTGGATGAGAATCTCGCCGGCGTCGGGCGCATAGGCGCCGAACAGCACGTTCATCAGCGTCGTCTTGCCGGCGCCGTTCTCGCCCAGCAGCCCGAGGATCTCGCCCGGCGCGACGCTAAGGTCGACAGCCTCGTTCGCCTTGACGGCGCCGAAGTGTTTGGTGATGCCGCGCATTTCGATGAGGGGGGCGGACAAGGGGGCTCCTGAACGTACGGGCTTTGCGATTCAGCTTTGATTGAGAGGAATGCGCTGCACCCCCCTCTGGCCTGCCGGCCATCTCCCCCTCAAGGGGGAGATTGGATGTCATATCGGCTTTCGCCAATTTTCTTGAAAGAACAGCGCGTCGCCGAAACTGCTAATCTCCCCCCTTGAGGGGAGATGTCCGGCAGGGCAGAGGGGGGCGCCTAGCGCCAGCCCCTCAAACCAGAACTCAATCCGAAACCGGCGTGTTCTCGTCCACGTCGACGCGGAAATTGCCTTCGAGTATCTCGGCTTTCTTCTTTTCGACCAGCTCCTTCACGTCCGCCGGCAGCGTCTTGTCGAACTTGTGGTAAGGCGCCAGATGCGAGCCGCCCTTGGCCATGCGCGAGAAGTCGCCATAGTCCTGCGCGGTGAAGACGCCGGCCTTGACCAGCTTGATCGCCTGTTCGACCGTCGGATACATGTCCCAGACCGGGCCGGTGATGACCGTATCCGGGCCGAGACTCGATTGGTCGGACATGTTGGAGATGGCAAGGATCTTCTTGTCGACCGCCGCTTCGATGACACCGAAGCGCTCGGCATAGATGACGTCGACACCGGCGTCGATCTGCGCGACCGCCGCTTCCTTGGCCTTGGGCGGATCGAAGAAAGAGCCGATGAAGGCGACCTTCTTCTTGATGTTCGGGTTGACCTCCTTGGCGCCGGCGAAGAAGGCGTTGACCAGCCGGTTCACTTCCGGAATGCCCATCGCCGCGACGGCGCCGATCGTGCCCGACTTCGACATCTTGCCGGCGATCATACCGGAGAGATAGGCGGGCTCGTGGATCCAGTTGTCGAACACGCCAAAATTCGGTTCCGCCGGCCCGGCACCGGAGCCGAACAGCCAGGCGGTCTTCGGGAACTGCTTGGCGGTGCGGCGCGATTCACGCTCGGCGGCGAAGGCATCACCCAGCACCAGCTGGTAGCCGCCTTGCGCGTATTCGCGCATGACGCGGCTGAAATCGGCGGTCTGCACCTTCTCCGACCATTTGTATTCGATGCCGAGTTCCTTCTCGGCTTTCTGCAGGGCGACATGGATCTGGTTGTCCCATGGCTCCTCGATCGGCGTGGCGAAGATCGCCGCCACCTTCAGTTTCTTGTCCTTGCCGAAGGCAGCGCCCGGCAGCATTGCCGCAGCCAGGCCAAGCGCGCCCAACTCCAGCACATTGCGTCGCGAAAGCCCTTCGCGTGCGGATTGAAATCTGTTCTTTCGGTTTTCCATTGTATTCCCCTCTGTTCGACAGCCGTGTCGAGCCGGCTGTTCTAAAAATCAGACGAGGAACTATGGAACGGGTCCGGACTTTTGTCCACGTGGTCAAATTTAACCGCACCGGATTCTCGAAGTTAGCCGGAGAGACTTGCCGATCAGACCCGTTCCAGCGCGATCGCGATGCCCTGGCCGACGCCGATGCACATGGTGGCAAGCGCATACCGGCCGCCGCGCTCGCGAAGCTCCAGCGCCGCCGTGCCGGATATGCGGGCGCCCGACATGCCCAAGGGATGGCCGAGCGCGATGGCGCCGCCATTCGGGTTGACGTGTTCGGCGTCCTCGGCAATGCCGAGCTGGCGCAGCACGGCGATGCCTTGCGAGGCAAAGGCTTCGTTGAGCTCGATGACGTCGAACTGTTTTGGTGTCAGGCCAAGCCGCGCGCAGAGTTTTTGCGTCGCCGGCACCGGGCCGATGCCCATGATGCGCGGCGCCACGCCGGCGGCAGCCCCGCCGAGGATGCGGGCGATCGGCGTCAGCCCATACTTTTTCACCGCCGCCTCGGAGGCAACGATCAGTGCCGCCGCGCCGTCATTGACGCCGGAAGCATTGCCGGCCGTCACCGTGCCGCCCTGCCGGAACGGCGTCGGCAGCTTGGCCAGCGCCTCGACCGTTGAGCCCGCGCGGGGGTGTTCATCCTTGCTGACAATGAGCGCATCGCCCTTGCGCTGCAGGATGGTCACTGGGGTGATCTCCTTCGCCAATCTTCCATTGGCTTGTGCGGCGACGGCCTTGTTCTGGCTGCGCACTGCGAAGGCGTCCTGGTCGGCCCGCGACACCGAAAAATCCTCGGCGACGTTCTCGCCGGTTTCCGGCATGGAATCGACGCCATACTGCTTCTTCATCAGCGGGTTGACGAAGCGCCAGCCGATGGTGGTGTCGTAAATCTCGGCATTGCGCGAGAACGCCGTGTCGGCCTTGGGCATGACGAAGGGTGCCCGGCTCATCGATTCGACGCCGCCCGCGATCATCAGCTCCGCCTCGCCGGCCTTGATGGCTCGGGCGGCAATGGTCAGCGCATCCATGCCGGAGCCGCACAGGCGATTGACGGTCGAGCCCGGGACCTCCTTTGGCAGCCCGGCCAGCAGCAGCGCCATGCGCGCTACGTTGCGATTGTCCTCGCCGGCCTGGTTGGCGCAGCCATAGACGACATCGTCGATCGCCTGCCAGTCGATGCCCGGATTGCGCTCGGCCAGCGCCCTCAGCGGGATGGCGCCTAGATCGTCCGATCGTACCGAAGACAGCGAACCGCCGAAGCGGCCGATCGGCGTGCGGATGTAGTCGCAGATATAGGCCTCGGCCATGTCATGCAGCCTTTGCTTTTCCGGTTCCCTCATGCGCCGCCTTGGTGCGGGCCTGCAGGTCGCGCAATGTCTTCAATTCGAGTTCGCTTGGCGCCGGTGTTTCGTCAAGCGCCTCCGCGAACTTTACCACCCAGCCACAGCTCTCCTGCACCTGCTGGCGGGTGACGCCCGGATGCAACGACACGACGGTGAATTCCTTGGTCACCGGATCCGGCTTCCAGATGGCGAGATCGGTGATCAGCAAGGTCGGACCTGATGTGTCGATGCCAAGCCGCTTGCGATGGTCGCCGCCCTCGCCATGGCCGAAGGAGGTGAAGAAGTCGATCTTCTCGACCATGCCGCGCTTGGTCTGCGCCATTGTGATGTAGATCTGCTTCGACGAGGTCGCGATCTCCGGCGCGCCGCCGCCGCCGGGCAGCCTGGTCTTGGGATGGAAATAGTCGCCGATGACCGTGGTGTTGATGTTGCCGAACTTGTCGATCTGCGCCGCCCCCAAAAAACCGATCGAGATGCGGCCGCCCTGCAGCCAGTAGCGGAACATCTCCGGCACCGCGACGGTGGTGACGGCGGTCTCGCACAATTCGCCATCGCCGATCGACAGCGGCAGCACGTCGGGCGCGGTGCCGATCGTGCCGCTCTCGTAGATCAGCGTGATGTCAGGCGCATGCGTTAGCCGCGCCACATTGCAGGCCGCGGACGGTGCGCCGATGCCGACGAAGCAGACATCGTCATTCCTGAGCGCCCTGCTGGCGGCGATCGTCATCATCTCGTTGGGGGTGAAACCCAATGGATTGTCGCTCATGCCGCTTTCCTCAAATGCTCGACCCGGGCCGCGAAATCGCCGGCGCTCTTCTCGATGACATTGGCCTGCATCCACGCCTGGAATTTGTCACGGTCGGCGGCGATCTCGTCCCATTCGAGATAGGCGGCATTGTCACGCGCATAATAGCCATGTGCGTAGGACGGGTGCGAGCCGCCTGGCACGACGGATATCGCCGCGATCGTCCAGCGCGGCAGCACGGTCAGATTGGGGTGCAGATCGTCGAAATTATCGACCACTTCCTCCACCGTCACCACCGCTCGCTTGGCCGCCAGCACCGCTTCCTTCTGGATGCCGATGATGCCTTCGACCAGCACATTGCCTTGTCTGTCGGCCTTCTGCGCATGGATGAAGGTGACGTCAGGCCTGATCGAAGGAACAGCCGCCAGCACCTCGCCGGTGAACGGACAGGTGACAGACTTGATGTTCGGATTGACCGCCGCGAGGCCAGCACCGCGATAGCCGCGAAACACCGCGCAGGGCAGACCGGCCGCGCCCGCCTCATAGGCATTGGCCATGCCGGCATGGCTGTGCTCCTCGATCTCGATCGATCTGGGGAAACCGTTCTCGATGGCGTCGCGGGCGCGCCGCAGCAGGCCGACGCCGGGATTGCCGACATAGGAGAAGACGATTTTCTTCGCCATGCCCATACCGATCATCTGGTCGTAGATCAGGTCCGGCGTCATGCGGACCAGGGTCAGGTCGCGAAAACCCTGACGGATCGCCTCATGCGCCGCCGCCGTCGGGATCAGATGGGTGAAACCCTCGAAGGCGACCGTGTCATCATCGTTCAAATTCTCCGCAACAGCCTGTTTGAGCGGCAGGAACTTGACCATCGCATCGGCTCCGGGTTCAAAAAGTTCGCATTGCGAACATATGTTTTATATGCGATACTTTCTACGCTGGGGGAGGGCGAGGAGTCAATCCTGGCGTCGATGCCGTTCCCGCGGAGTTGAGATGGACGAAGAAGCCGCTTCCCGTGATCATGTCGGCTCGCTCGAGCGCGGCCTTGCCGTCATGGAGATCCTGGCTCGGCATCCCTCGGGCATGACGCTGACCGAAATGGCCGAGGAAGCGGGCCTGACCCGCGCCGGCGCCCGCCGCTTTCTGCTGACGCTCACCGCCACCGGCTATGCAACGCAAGCCGGCCGCGTGTTCTCGCTGTCGCCACGCTTGCTGACGATCGCCCGCACCTGGCTCGGCGGCGCCTCGCTCTGGGCCTTCGCCGCACCCATCATGCGCGCGGTCGCCGCACAGCTGAACGAGGCCTGTTCGGCGGCGATCCTGTCGGGTGCCGATGTCGTCTATGTCGCCCGTATTCCCGGCCGCCGCATCCTCAGCGTGTCGCTCGATGTCGGCACCAGGCTGCCGGCCTATTGCACCTCGATGGGACGCATCCTGCTTGCCGGTCTGACGCCTCAGGAATTGGACGCATTCCTCGGCCAGGCGACGATCGAGAGACGGACGCCGAAGACGATCACCGACAGGTGTTTGTTAGCCAACGCCATCGGCAAGGCGAAAGCGGACGGCTTTGCCATCGTCGACGAGGAACTGGAACTCGGCCTGCGCTCGATCGCCGTGCCGATCCGCGACCGCGCAGAACGCACGGTCGCGGCCATCAACGTCTCGACGCAATCGGCGCGGTTCTCCGTCGCGGAGATGGAGCGGGAGATTCTGCCGGCGCTGCTGGAGGCCAGGCAGCGGATTGAAGATTTTTTTGTGGTTTAAGAGGCCTTCTCCAACAACCTTCACCGTCGGCGGGACAGCGCCCCCCTCTGCCCTGCCGGGCATCTCCCCCTCTTGGGGGGAGATCGGACGTCACGCCGGCTTTCGCCAATCTCCAACGACGCAGGAATGGGCGAAGCCACCAATCTGCCAATCTCCCCCCTTGAGGGGGAGATGTCCGGCAGGACTGAGGGGGGCGCGAAGGATCGCGGCGTTTTGCAATTCGCCGCCGCCCCGCCGACCCTCAATGCTTGATGCGATCCCGCATGGCATACCACAGCATGCCCAGCACATAGAGCGGACCGCGCAGCGCCGTGCCGCCGGGGAATGGCATCGGGGTGAGCGTCGAGAACAGATCGAGCCGCGAGGCGTCGCCGGCGATCGCCTCGCGGCTCGATCTGTT
>NZ_RZPF01000411.1:0-5843 GCF_004022735.1 Mesorhizobium sp. M7A.F.Ca.AU.001.01.1.1 | reverse complement strand
TGCCACGAGCGTATAGGAAACGGCAAACGGAAATAATCCGGCCGCGACAACGTATCCGGTTTCCATCATTGATTGGCCCCGCATCATCAACGACCTGCCCTACTTCATGGCTGGCCACTGCAAACCTAGCCAAAATCTGGCCGAAAGACGCGGCCCCGAACAATCGGCAAATGCCGACTGTTAGATTTTTTGTTCGGGAATTACCGGCCACGGCCGCTGAGCGGCTCGGTACTTTTGAGCAGCGCGACCAGTTCGCTCTGCTGCCGGGTCCGGGTCTTGGAGAAAATCCGTTCGAGATAGGTGCGGCAGGTCTTCACGGTAATGTGGGAAAGGGCCGCGGCTTCCTTTAGAGACCGCCCCGATGCCAATGCCGTTGCAAGCCTCGCTTCGGCGGGTGTCAGGTCAAACAGGCTGCGAACATGTAGCTCGAAGCCATCGGGAGTGCGCCGGGCGACCTCCGTCACCATGATCACCGCGCAGCGCTCCGACGCCAGGCCATAGGCGCGGGCATCGACGAACGGTGCGACTGACAACACCAGCCGCGTCAGATCAGATCGCTTGTGATCCGATGGCACGATCAGCGTTCCTCCGGTGCCTGGCATGGCGCCGTTCCGCAACGAGCAGGCATCGGCAACCAGCCGTTGAAGCTCCTGCGCATCTCCGGCATTGGAGGCGACTACCACACCGTGCTTCAGCGCCAGCGGACTGTCGGGCCGCGCCAGCATCGCCTCGGCGGCCTCGTTCATCTGCACGATCCGCTGATGGCCGTTGATCAGAAACACGCCGAAGGGCAGATGCGAAAAAGCCGATGCCAGCGCTGACGTATTCTCCAGCCGCCGGCCGATCTGCCCGGCGCGCAGCATGTGCGGCACGATCTTTTGCAACAGCTGGACGTCGTCGCCACCGAACGCTTCCTGCCTCAAACCGCGATGAATATCAAAAAACCAATAGGAGCCGTTGGCGGCCAGAAGATTACAGGCAAGCCCGTGATACATGTCACGCGGCCTGTACCAGTCTTGCCAGAGTTCACGGCGGCGGAAGCCGGCGCCCCCTTCCGTTACCAGCGTGCGGTCATAGACTTTGCCCACAGGCAGGGCGGCCGCGACTACGCTGATGGGATCGCGCATGTGCGCAGCGGTTACTTCGGACGAAACGAACTCGGGATCATAAACTGTTGAAACTGCGTTGCTCGTCGTTGGATCGAGCCGCACAATGCAGGAGCGCGAGCCGCCAAGGAGATCGCGCAGACCAGTCACTGCTTCGAGCCAGCGTTCCTGATCGTAGGCAGCCTCGTAGATCTGGCCGACCACGGCGGACACCGCTTCCAGGTTTGCGTCAGCCATTGGCCTCGAAATCCTTAGCACGCTCGCTGTGCATGAGCCGGCTACCCGCCGCGCCCGCTAAGCGGTTCGGTGCTCTTGAGCAGCGCAACCAGTTCGCTCTGCTGCCGGGTGCGGGTCTTGGAGAAGATACGTTCGAGATAGGTGCGGCAGGTCTTCACGGTGATGCTCGAGCTTGCCGCGGCTTCCTTCAGCGTCCGCCCGGATGCCAATGTCGCTGCGAGCCGGGCTTCGGCCGGCGTCAGGTCGAACAGGCTGCGGACATGCGTCTCGAAGCCATCGGGGATGCGCCGGGCGACCTCGGTGACCATGATCACCGCGCACCGTTCCGAGGCCAAACCGTAGGCGCGGGCGTCGACGAAGGGCGCAACCGACAGCACCAGCGGCGTCAGGTCGGAGCGCTTGTGATCCGACGGCACCATCAGCGTTCCGCCGGGTCCGGGCATGGCTCCGTCCGGCAGCGAGCAGGCATCCGCGACCAATTGTTGAAGCTCCTGCGCATCCCGGGGATTGGAGGCGACGATCGTGCCTCCATTCAGCCTCAGCGGGCTGTCAGGCCGCGCCAGCATTGCCTCGGCGGCCTCGTTCATCTGAACGATCCGCTGGTGGCCGTTGACCAGGAACACGCCGAAGGGCAGGTGGGAGAAAGCCGATGCCAACGCCGAGGTGTTCTCCAGCCGCCGGCCGATCTGCCCGGCGCGCAACATATGCGGCACGATCTTCTGCAACAGGTCGATGTCGTCGGCACCGAACGCGTCCTGCCTGGAGCCGCGGTGAATATCGAAAAACCAATAGGAGCCGTTGGATGCGAGAAGATTCGAGGCGAGCCCATGATGCATGTCGCGCGGCCTCATCCAGTCCTGCCAAAGCTCACGGCGGCGGAAGTCGGCGCCGTCTTCCGCTATCCGTGCACGGTCATAGATGTTGCCAACCGGCAGCGCAGCCACGACGGTGCTGATGGGATCCCGCATGTGTGCTGCCGCCGCCTCGGGAGTACACAGTCCCGGATCATCGACAGTCCCCACCGCGTTGAACGCCCGCTGATCAAGCCGCGCGATACAGCTTCGCGATGCCTTGAACAGGTCGCGCAGGCCGGTTACCGCACTGAGCCAGCGTTCCTGGTCGTAGGCCGCCTCATAAATCTGGCCGACCACGGCGGAGACCGCTTCGATGGTGACGTCAGCCATGGGAACTTTCCGATCCTTGGGACGATCAGGTTTCGTGAAGAAGCCTAACACACGGAAGCTCTCGCGCAAGTTGCATTGTCGCTGAAGGCGATGATGTCGCCACCGGGTTCCCCTCATCGATAATTAGCAAAAATGAATATGTGACCATGCGGCAACAACCCGACCCAACAAGGAGGTAGCGGCCTCACAAAGCGAGGAACAGTCGGCATATGACGACTGTTCGCTTCATCGCCTTGTCTGCACTCTCCCGCCACATCGGCAATTTGATCGGGGGTTTTTGGGCGTGGTGGCAAGAATGATCAAGCAGGCGGGCGCGCCGCGCCAACTAGAGACAGCCGCACCGTCGGATGGGAGGCGGTTCCGGCTCGCATCGAGAGACGCGAAAGCGACTGAGCAAGACAGCTCGCGCGGCGGTCCGGTCCTCGTCACCGCTTTGGCCGGCGCGATGGTTTTGGCCATCTCGGTATTTCCAGGGCATGCGTTGGCAGGTGAGTGCGCTGGCGGCCACGACACTGGCCATTCCAACAGCCTCGCCTGCGGCAATGATACCAGTATCCCTATAGGACAGGCACAGACATCTGCTGCCTTCGCCACAGCCGTCGGTCCGCACGCGTATGTGGGAGAACTCGAAGGCTCGGCCGTGGGTTATAATGCGGAGGCAGGGGCGCAGGGCACTGCCCTGGGCGCCTATTCAAAAGCGGGACTTGATATCGGCTTTCTGAGCAGCGGTGGCACGGCCATCGGCATGGGCGCCGAGGCGGGCGTAGCGGCTGATGGGCAGAACGAAGCCACTGCATTGGGTCACAACTCAACCGCCAATGCCTTGAACGCCACCGCGCTGGGCGCGGGGGCAACTGCCAATTTCTTGGCTTCCACCGCGATCGGCCAAGGCGCATCGACAACACGCGATAACCAGGTCGCCATCGGCACGGGCGGAAACACCTACACGCTGGCCGGCGTCAATTCGCAGGCGAGCAAGGACGCGCAAGGCGCCACGACCTATCTGATGACAACGGACGGCGACGGCAATCTGGCGGCTTCAACATTCGATGTCGCGACCCTCGAGGGCCTGCCGGCACAGGTCGCCCAGAACAGCACCGACATCACCAATCTGAGCACCACGGTAAACAGTCATACAACGCAGATCACCGCTAACACCGCCGAGCTCGTCGATCATGAGACGCGCATCACCAACAACACGACGCAGATCGCGGCCAACACCACCGAACTCGCCGATCACGAGACGCGCATCACCAGCAACACCAACACGCTCACCACGCACACCACGCAGATCGCGGATCTCGACACCAGGGTAACGACCAATGCCACCAATATTGCTGCGCTCGACGGCCGCGTTGGCGCGCTTGAATCCGGCTTCCAGGATATTGGCAAGCAGATCGGCGAAAGCCGCACGGAAGCCCGTGGCGGTACGGCGCTAGCCCTGGCGACGGCGGGACTGCGTTACGATGACAGGCCTGAGAAACTGTCGATCGCTGGCGGCTTTGGTCATTTCAAGGGGCAATCGGGCCTGGCGCTGGGACTTGGCTACAACACCAGTGAGGATTTTCGCCTCAACGCCGCCGTGTCGGCGACAACCAGCCGTGGCGATGTCGGCGTCAGCGTCGGAGCCTCATGGACACTGAACTGACGCGGCCGGCATGAACGGGGTTTTGGGGCTTCAGCAGATCGTGTCTTTTCAGTGGCGGGCGCCCGGTTGGCGGACCTCGGGCGCCCGCGGTTTTTTCGCTGCGTTGGCCGTCGCGCTGATGGTCGTCTCGGTGCCTGTGCACCCCGCGCATGCGCAAAGCAGAGACAAGCGGGTGATGCAAAAGGCAGCCCATCCCGCCAGCATCGACCGCAACGGCGTGCTGATCCTCACCAGGACAACGCTGCTGGCGCTCGACCAGGCCAACAAGACCGGCAACTACACCGTGCTGCGCGATCTCGGCTCACCGAATTTTCAGGCCAACAGTGCCGCTCAACTCGGTGACATCTTTGCCAGTCAGCGCAAGCAGGCGCTCGATTTCAGCGCCGTCGCGGTACTCGATCCGCAACTGACCTTGCTGCCGCAGATCGAGCCGAACGGTATGCTGCACATAGCGGGGTTTTTCCCATCGGTACCGCTGCAGGTCAATTTCGAGCTGCTGTTCGAACCGGTGAACCGGCAGTGGAAAATCTACGGTGTGTCGGTCAACCTCACGTCCGGCGGGCCGCAGGCGCCCGACACACCCGCCGCCGAGCCGCCGAAGAGGGCCGTTACAGGCCCGCCGCCGGATGGGCCCTCGATCGCCGTGCAAGCGAAGAAGGGAACCAAAGCGGTCAAGCCGTAGGAACGTGGATGCAGGCGGAGCGCTGTTCATCAATGAAGGCGCAACCGTTACCATCAGCAATGTCGACCTTTCCGGCAACGAGGCCAAGGGCGGCGTGGCCAGCAACATCCATCTTTCGTTTGGCGGCGGGTCCGGCGGCGCAGGCAAGCTTCGGGTGGCAATGACTCGGCAAGCCAGGGCGGCATTGGCGGCTCGCCCAATGGCGGCAACGGCGGGACGATGCTCGCAACGGTCGTCATAACCAATAACGGCTCGATCGGCGGTGGCTTCCGCCTTATTGTACTGGAGGTGGGGCACACCCAGCAGATGCCTTCCCAGATTTGCCGTGCGCAAATCGTCAGTGTCGGCAAGGACTAGGGGACCACCTGCTGTAATTGCCCCGGACTGTGCGAGTTGGTGAGCTAGAAGTCCGCCGATCTTTATGCTGCCGATAAGAAGTATGGCTTTGCCACTAAAATTGCCGCGCGATCCCGTGTTTCGACAATAGATGTACCCACGGGGCAAATGTCCCCACCCCTGTGTCTCACAGGCGTGCCGATTTTCGTCAAGGGCTGGTGGGGCAGGGGACGGGTTTTGGCGAACAAGGCTGTTCACGTGAAAACGATGGATGGCGACTGTCTGCCAAAAATTGGCGGAACGCGGACTTCACTGCCCTAACCGGACCGTCGGCTTTGCGCCTCATGTCGGCCATAGATGCAGCAGCAATCAAGGTGGCCCTACCGAACTGCCCTGATCGCGGGGTCGACCGCACCGCCGACCGGGCTGTAGCTTCTTTAGACCTCGGATAGGTTTTGGCGCTATCTATCGGAAAAAAGGAGCCGAAGTCATGATCGAGATCTGGCAGTCACTCCTCGCCAATCTTGCACTGGTCTCCATCCTCGTGGTCGCCTGGGACCTTGTGGCGGACTTCACCGGGCGCCTTTCGAAGCGGATGCAGTCGCTGCTTCTTGGCGTGGTCATGTGCGTGGGCGCGATCATTTCGATGG
>NZ_RZPF01000040.1:0-16043 GCF_004022735.1 Mesorhizobium sp. M7A.F.Ca.AU.001.01.1.1 | reverse complement strand
TATCAGAATAGTGCCGTTCGCTCGCGAACGACGGGGGATGGAGTCGTGAGCTGACAAGAGAAACTTTGCCCGAGGACGCGTGTCAGCGAGCGTACGGTGCATCTAACCCGGTATCCAAGATCGAGCAGCTGCAAGATACAGCACATACCGAGGAAGCCGGAACCTCCCGTAACCAGCACTTGTTGGGATTGCGTAGGACGTTTCAGAGGTCTGATCATCGGCATCTGAAGTTGCGGGATTTCCATCGCAGTTTGAGCACTGATTCGATAGCCGACCACGCCCTTTCCCGATAGCTTGGTCCTCTCCCCGGAAAAGCACAATCTCATACAGCTGGAAGACATTCTGCCCGACGACTATGCAGTGTGGGTCAAACCACGCCAAAGTTCGGCTTGAAAATCGACGGCGGGCGGAACCGATCTTATGTCGATGAATAGGTCAAACCCTCGTTTTTCGAATAGATGCCTAACGCTGACAAACACCACGCCTACGGCGCGATCGACCCAAAGGTGCAGCCGGTAGGGAATGATGCGGATGAGCCCGGTGGGATGATCGGTCAGGACGGCCAAGGGTCGCGCCGCGCCACCGGCAACAACCCTAGAGCCACATTGCGACTGGTGCCGACATCTTTGTTGCGGAGGCCCAGGCAGCTTTATTCCCGTAAACCAGACATGCCAACGACAACACTTGAGGCCGCTGTTGCGCCAGGGTCGGCGAATCTTCCATGTGCCGCACGCCACCTTGGCTCCCGGCCTTCATTGTCGTACCCTCGCGTCGCAAAGTCAGCGTGTGCAGAGGAGGCGCGTTCGAATGCGGGTTCCAATTTGGCTCCTTTCGACCTTTGTGCTGTTGTTGGCAACATTTCCATCCGGGGTGCACGCTGCCAGCGACAATCCGAAGCTCACGCCACTCGTTGCGGAGATCATCGCTCCCCCGCATGTGATTCCAGGCTCGGACGGCAGGCGTCACATCGTCTACGAACTGGCAGTGACGAATATCACTGGCGGCGATGTCCGTTTCGAGAAGCTCAAGGTCGTCGATGCCGACAGCGGAGCACCGCTTGCAGAACTCGGCCCGGATGAATTGCGCACGCGCGTCACGCCGGGCGCAAGCCGCGGCAACGAAAACCGCGAGTTGGCCGCCTATCAGTTCGCCGTCATCTTTCTGCATGTCGTGCTTGCGGACGGCGCGGCGGTTCCGGCTCGCATTACCCACGAGATCACGGCGTTTTTCGCGGTCATCGGCGCCGACATGACGGTGACGATTGGCGAGGGTGCCGTCGTTGCGAAGGCACCGGTGGCTCTTGGGCCGCCTTTGCGCGGCAAGGGTTATGTCGCGGCTGACGGCTGCTGCGATTCCATCCGCCATGTCCGCGCCCTGCTGTCGCTCGACGGCAAGTTCTACCTTGCCCAGCGTTTCGCTATCGACTGGGAGCAAATCGACGACAACAACACGCTGGTCGTGGGCGACCTTAAGGTTCCTGCGAACTACCACATCTATGGCAAGCCTATCCTTGCCGTTGCCGACGGCACCGTGGTCGGGACGCGCGACGACTTGCAGGACCAAGTGCCCGGTGCGCTGCCCGCCAACTTGCCGATTGACGAGGCCGACGGAAACTTCGTCGTGCTCGACCTCGGCTCGGGCTTGTTCGTCAACTACGCCCACATGCGGCCGGGGAGCGTTAAGGTGAAGCTCGGAGACAAGGTGCAGCGCGGCGATCAGATTGGCGAAGTCGGCAATACCGGGAACAGTCAAGCGCCGCATTTGCACCTGCATGTGATGGACAGCGCTTCTCCGTTGGCCTCGGACGGCCTCCCCTATGTGTTCGACAGCTTTACCATCACCGCGGTCGGCGAGACCACCGAGGATTTTGACAAGGCGGAAGCGACCGGATCGCCGATGACGCTTACGCCGCGCGTCCCGCCCCAGAAACTGGAAGACGTGCTGCCGCTTGACCTCTCTGTTGTTGACTGGCCACAGTGATCGCCCTGTAAAAGGCAGTGGACAGTCCGCCCTGATTTCCGAAATGGTGAGCTCGAAGCCGATGACCGCCACCCGCACAATACCCTTACGTCTTTTCCTTGCCGCTGCCGTCCTTACCTGCGCAAGTCCTGCAAACGCCGATCGGCTGCTGGACGAATCGGTCGAATTCACCGGTACATTCGCTTTTGTGAGTTCAGGCGCGCCGGGCCTGGTGATCGCCGGCGTTCGCAACGGCGAGACGGCGTTTGCCGGTTTCGGCGAAACGGTCCGCGGATCCGGCATAGAGCCGAATGCCGACACAATGATGCGAGTGGCATCCATTTCGAAGGCATTTTGCGGAGACGCTCTCGCCAGTTTGTTGGTAAAAGGAGAGATCGGCCTGACTGACCCTGTTCAGACGCACCTGCCTGACGGTTTCGTGGTGCCTGAGAAGGATGGGCGGACCCTAAGGATCATCGACCTCGCGACACAGACATCCGGCCTGCCGCGCGAGATGGCCCAGGCAGGTGGAACACCCAACGATCCCTACGCCGGCCACACAAAGGAAGCGATGATCGCAGCCATGCACGGGGAGCCGTTTCTGTTTCCTCCCGGAACTGGCGCGCTCTATTCGAACCTGGGCTTCGACCTCCTGGGACTGGCGATCAGCGGAGCGGCTGGCAAGCCGTACGCTACCGTCTTGGAGGAGCGTGTGTTGCGGCCACGCGGCATGGTGGACACGGTCTTCAATCCGCGACCTGGTGACGAGGGCCGGCTGATGCAGGGCCACAATTTCGACGGCACGCCGCTTCCCTTCGTGCCGACACCGATGACGATGGAATGCGCCTCGGGGCTTTATACGACGCCCAACGATATGCTGAAGTGGATAGCCTGGCACTTGGCTCAAGGCGGCTCCGAGGACGATGCACGCCGCATTATCGACCACGCCAGCCTAGTCCGGAGGGATGGGCTCTCTCCGGCGCTGGGCCTCGACGACGGTGGCGCGCCGATGGATGCGATGGCACTCGGTTGGGTTGTGGTAGAGGCCGACGGCAACCGTCCGCTGGTGCTTCACAAATCCGGAGGGCGACAAGGCATGTTTACATATGTTGCCATCGCGCCGACGCGCGGCGTCGGCGTCTTCGCGGCGATCAACCAGTTCAACGCCGGGGGCTTTGAAGCAATGGTGCACGCAGTAAACGAACTGATCTATCAGCTCGCGCCCCGCTGACTGCGCTCTCGTCTCACAATCAGATTTCTCGTCGAGGACATTCCAATGACCGGTTCAGGCCACAGGCGCTTGCTCATCCTCTGCTTCACGGCAGCCTGCGTCCTTGCGGCTCCTCACGTCGCCGCCGCCAAAGATCGTCTGCTTGAGGAAGCCGTGGGATTTGCCGGCGGCATCGCCTTCCTGGGCTCGGGCGCTCCTGGCCTCGTGATCGCCGCGGTTCGCAACGGCGAGACGGCCTTCGCTGGCTTCGGCGAAATCCGCAAGGGCTCGGGGCAGGTGCCCGACGAACATACGCTGATGCGGATAGCCTCGATCTCCAAGACCTTCTGCGGCGATCTGATGGGCTCGATGATTGTGGATGGCGTCATCGGCGCGACCGATCCCCTTGCCAAACACCTCGGGAAGGACTGGACCGTGCCTGGGCTCGAAGGACGAACGCCGAGGCTCATCGATCTGGTGACGCAGGCATCCGGCCTGCCGCGCGAGGTACCGAACCAGACAGGCGGCACGCCGGACGACCCGTTCGCCGGCAATACCTTCGACCTCAGCCGCGCTGAGCTTGCGAAGCCAGAACCCTATCTTTTCCCTCCCGGCACGGGTGCCTTTTACTCGAACTGGGGTTACGATCTGCTCGGCCTCGCGCTGGCCAATGCCGGTGGCAAGTCCTATGGCGATCTGCTGGCCGAGCGGGTGCTCACGCCCCGCCAACTGACCGACACCAAGCTCAACCTGGCGGAAGGCGATGCGGCGCGGACCATGCAGGGCCATTTCTTCGACGGCACACCGTTGCCCCTCGTTCCTTCGCCGGAAACGATCGGATGCGCGGGCGGGCTCTACACCTCCGCCGCCGACATGATGAAGTTCATGGCCTGGCACCTTCGCAAGGATGCGGCCGGCGATGCGGAGCGTACCGTCGACCATGCGGGCTGGCTCTGGCGCGACGGTCTCTCGCCGGTAATCGGCATCGACGATGCGGGGTCAATGGGAATGATGACGCTTGGCTGGGTCGGAGTTCTGGCCGACAAGGACAAGCCCATGATGCTCAACAAGACCGGCGGATTGCAGGGGCAGTTCAGTTATGTGGTGTTGGCGCCAACGCGCGGTGTCGGTGTCTTCGCCTCGATCAATCAGTTCAGTGTCGGTGGGTTCAAGGCGATGGTCGCAGCAACGAATGATCTCGTCGCGCAACTTGCGCCAAGATAAGGGCAGTTCAGGCGGGAGCTACGCCACCTAATACGAGCTGATTAGCTGGAACAAAAAACGCGTGCCGGTATCAGTCAGACCTCGGTTATCTCTGAACGGTACCGCAACAAGCGCCCTTGCATTGAGGTGTTGCCCAAATGCAGCCTTTGCACCTATTCCGGCCGAGCCGAGTTCCGCCTCAATGTAATCCACGCCCGTATCGTGGTTCCAGACCGCACCGTAATCGACATAAGCAAACACGTTCAGATTTGGGATCGGCAAAGCCTCCGGGAGTTCGATGTTGCGTCCCAATTCCAGCGAGGCCGCTATCCCGCTATCGCCTGAAGCGGCCGAGCCATCGAAAGCCAGGCCATAGGGATCGCCGCCGAGCACCAACTGGACCGACGATGGCACCGCCGTCGGCGCATATTGCGCAGCCACTCTGAGGTGGGCGACGGCCAGCGAAGCGATCTCCTTGGTAAGGTCGAGGTCGCCCCGAAAATACCTGTAGTCATCAGGAACGCCTGGACGCGGTGCAAGCGGATCGGTGCTGCTGCTCGCGCCAAAGCCGTCGAGGCCTTGGCCGAAAGTACCTGTCAGCGTGATGGCGCCGTTTTCCAACTCACCGGTATACTTAAGGGAGGCCGCCAGCCATCGGAGGTCCTCATCCGTCTGCGTTTCGCCGCCCAACGCCAGCGAGTTGTCCTTGAAGTTCAATTCAAGGCGGCTAAACAGGCTGTGGTCAATTGTCCGCAGCAGTGGGTAGTTGACATACGCGCTGCCGAACCTAGAGGCTATGTCGAGCTCGAGAGGCTTGAGGTCGGCGCCCGGCTGGGAAGAGACATAACCGATGCTGTATCCTACATGCAGTCCGTCATACCCGATCGGGACATCGTGCGAAGCCAGCACGAACTTCAACTCCTCGGGACTGTCCGGAATGGTCACCAGGGCGATGTTCGCCACATCGAACAGCCTAAGCGCATCGTTGAAGGTGCCGGTGCCGGTCAGCTGAAATGGGCCGACGGCTTTGCTGCCGAGATTGTCGACTATTGCGTTTGCGCCGGCCCGCTTGAAGCCAATGTCGAGTTTCAGATCACCGCCGGCGGAGGGCGTTTCGGGCCGAATGAAAGTGCCTTCGATGGTCAGGCCGCCAAGATCGCTCATCAGCAACAGCACGCGCTCGGCCTCCTTGATCCGGATTGGCCGCATGGCGACGATGCGATCGATGTAAGGTTTCAAACGCCGGTCAATATCAGGGATGGCGCTGTTGATGGTGACCCGGCGCACATAGGATTCGTAGAGAACGATGACGACGTTGCCGGATGAAAAGTCCTGCTCGGGAACGACGGCCCACGAGAAATATCCGGCCTTCTGGTAGATCTCGTCGATCCGCTCGGCGATGGCGTAAAGGTCGGCGGCGCTTATCTTTTTGTTCCGCTGCGCGGCCCACGCTTGCTCCAGCGTAGCGCTGGGCACCGTCACCGCGCCTCGAACGGTTATCGACCTCAAGGTAAACATTGTTTTTTCGGCTTGTTCCGAGCTCGTTGCCTTGCGTGCATCCGGAACTGACAGGTCAATCGTGCCGGGCTTCCTCGGAGCGGAATAGCGTCGGATGATCTCGTTCTGATCCGAAACCACCGAATCGATCCGCTCGGGGATCGTCTGGCTAAGGCTCGGTCCGACCATGAAGGCACTGGTTGCAAGACTGATGGACACGCGACGTACTGCGTCGAACCAGTGGGACAGCGCCTTGCGAAGAGGCATCAATCAAACTCGCTGACATGTCGTGGCAGGGATAATCAACGGTTATTCGAAACTTGGTTTAGCAAATTAGCAAATATGTTGGGGTCCGTCATCCCGCGATGCACACCCGTCAGTGCCCCAACAAAGCGCAGACCGCCTGAGCCTGAACCTCCCGCAAGCGGTCGAGCAACGCGCCAGCCGGCTCAGCGATGTTCAGCGTGGTGGTGACCGAGCGCGTCCCGTCGGCGGTTGACGCCGCCCACTGCGTGTAGCCCGGGAAACTGCCGGTGTGGCCATAAACGACACCGCACGGCGTGGTGTAGCGGAACAGTCCGAGACCGGCCTCGTTCGTCCCGGGTCCGGGCGGACTGGAATTGCCGGCCACGAACTTCATCTGTTCAATCTGCTCGGCAGCGCCGAAGAACTTCAGTCCGAGATCTGCCCGTATGAACATCGACAAATCATCAGGCGTCGACACGATCGCGCCCGACGCCCACGCACCGCTCGGGCTGACGAAGGTCGTGACATCTTTCGGCTCGGATCCGGGCGCGACGACATAGCCGTGGATGGCGGGCGCAGGCAGCGCGATGTCGCGCGTGGGGAAACTCGTCCGGGCGAGGGCGGCAGGACCAAACGCGATGTTCTTCAGCAGCGTCCCGTAGGGCATTCCTGTGACCGCCTCGGCGATCAGCCCGACGACGACGTTGTCCGTGTTGGAGTAGGTATACTGGGTGCCGGGCGTAAACTCGAGCGGGTCGTTGCGGACCCAGCCGATGATCTCAATGGGCTGCACGTAACCTTGAGGATTTGTCGCGACCTGCTCGGCCAAGCCCTTGGACTGCAAGTAGTCGGGCAGGCCGCTGGTGTGATTCAGCATCTGGCGGACCGTGACGGCCGACCATGCCGCCGGCAGATCAGGCAGGTGCTGGCCGATGGTGTCGTCGAGGCCGAGCCGGCCCTTCTGGACGAGGTGCAGGGCAATGGCGCCGTTGAATGCTTTTGAGATGCTGGCGATGCGCATGTATTGGTCGACCCCCAGCGCCTCACCCGATATGACATCGGCGCGCCCCGCTGTGAGTACGGTCATGCGACCGTCGCGGTAGAGCGTGGCGATCGCGCCGGGAGGTCCATCCTCTGCATCGAGGAGCTCCTGTAGTCCGGCCTGGACCTTTGCATCGGCTGTGCTCAACTGAGCCGCGGTTAAGCCGGTCGAGCGTGCCGGGCCTTCGCTATCAGGATGTTTTACATAGAGATCCGGATTCATCTCTTCAGAAGACACGATGACTTCGTCATTGACGCCCAAGTCAATATAATCATCGGTAATTGAAAAGCCTGCCAGAAGCTGTTTGTCCGTGAGAGGATACCAGGAGCCGAGTTCGTGCGAGTAGGCGGCAATGGCCAGCATCGCGAGTTCACGATTGCTATACAGGTCGACTTCATAATCTTCGACCAATTTGCCATCGGAATATTTCTTATATCCATCAATGTAAGGATCGCGGGAATTGTCGCCTCTATACTTATCCACAATGTCGCCGACGGTGACCTTAGACTTGTTTCCGTGGAAATAGATCTTGCGGAGGAGAAAACCCCAAGCAGCTACCCCATACTCTGGGGTTTCATAAATGGCAGTTTGGTTGCCGTACCGGTCTGGCAGAGTGCAACCCACATATCCTCTCATGCTGTCTCGCTGCCATTTCGAGATGTTTATGGCGCCGGGATTGTTTGTTCGAAGGGCCCTCCGAGTAAGCGCATTTGAGGAACTATAGTCAGCGTCCGGCAGGCTGCTAAAGAAATTGCCGATCCCGACCAGACTTCTGAAGTTGAATTCAGTAGCTTCAGGATATTTCGCATCGTCGCGAAATGGCGGGGCTAGACTGCGCGCCTTGTTCGCTTGCCAAAACGGCAGCCCGAGTGCACTACCGGTCTGCATCCCCACTGTGCCGTCAACGGGCATTCCATATGTGCTCTGGAAGGACTTCACAGCGCTTGCTGTCTGCGAACCAAACACTCCATCAATCGCTGAGGCGTAAACAGATTTGTCCGTGAGTACGCTCTGTAGAAGCGCAACCCTACGATCAAGAACGTTGCTTCGTGTTTGCTGAAAGACCGGACCGACGGGTTGACGCTTGTCGCTGATGCTGAAGTTGCTGACCCATTCGCTCGACCCGGAATAATCGTCAGGTGCTCCGCATTTCAGGGGATTCGCTGCGCTAACTTCATCCGGGCTTTCAAAAGCGAAGGCCGGACCGGAAGGCAAGAGGGCCAGGAGCGCAATGCCAAGCCAACCGCCCATCCCCGGCCTGAAACAACCGCCTATCATTTGGCGACTTCACCGCATGCGTCGACTGCATCGGTCTTCGACATGCATCCTCCGATCTTCGGC
This sequence comes from Mesorhizobium sp. M7A.F.Ca.AU.001.01.1.1, assembly GCF_004022735.1. Lineage (NCBI taxonomy): Bacteria > Pseudomonadati > Pseudomonadota > Alphaproteobacteria > Hyphomicrobiales > Phyllobacteriaceae > Mesorhizobium > Mesorhizobium sp. M7A.F.Ca.AU.001.01.1.1. The sequence continues at coordinate 7,545 of NZ_RZPF01000040.1, read as the reverse complement.
GAATGTCAGTTCGCCTCCTTAACCGACATTCTCGTCTCCCGAGCACCTTTTCCATATCATCCAAAGAGTGGATGACGGAAGGTGAACTCGATTCTGATCTGGCGAATCTTTGTCAGAAACGCCGCTATCGCCGCGGCAGCCTGCAACTTCAGCGCCGAGAGCTTCCGCTTGTCCGACGTGAACTCGGAGCGAGCCATGTTTACGAGCTCGTATCGGCGAGAAACAGTCCTTTCCGGCGAATGGTTGAGCCGTGCGGTCTCCGATTGGAGCAGACCCTGACATGCGGAATTCCGATCCCCTATCAAGGGGTGCGCTTACGCACCTTCGGCGACCAGCGCGCATTTGCAGCCAAGTGGAGTCACTTGGCGTCGCGAAAGTGCGGCTGTGTTGAACGATGCCGGCCTGTCTGACTTCGCCGAGCTGCGCAAGGCGATCACACGACGGCAGCACGACCTCTACTTTGTCGCCTTCGACCTGCTGCACCTCAATGGTCATGACCTGCGCGACATGGCACTGGAGGAACGGCGTGAGATCCTTGAAAGCGTGATCCCCGCCAAAATCCGCATCCAATTCAGCCAGGCGCTGCCCGGCGAGGCCAATCCATCACCTGATCGATGAAGCCGGTCTGGAGGGGCTGGCATCAAAGCCACGCCAGATCGGCGCCAAAAGGCATGAAGCGTGAAGCATGTGCGTGGCGAGGCAGACTCTTGCCATGCATGGCTGCAGGACTTTCGGGAAGAATGGGCAAGCGGGGAAGCGATTTTCTCTCCCATTGGATATCGGATGGTGATCGATATGGCTGTGGACGCAAAACGGGCAGCGCGAGCCAGGGCATTCCGGGCCAAGAGATCGATGAAGAGATCGGCCCGATCTTCGAAGACATCATGCAGGGTTGCGGGGCGCCACGCTTAGCCGCTGCGAGGAGGACTAATGCTCGGCAGCCGAGGGTTCGACAAGGTGTTGCTAATATGCAGCAGCGGCGGCATCTCTGACGGCCACCGCCTGGAACCGCTTCTCACGGCTGGCTGTAGACGTCAAAATGAGAACGAAAATCGGGAGGTGACGAAGATGGATAAGCGAGAAAACAGGATCATTGAGACGTGTTGCCTTATAGCCGTTCCGGTATCGATGGCTCTCACTATGGTACTTGCTCAACTGATCCTTGGCTGAACCCAAGGCACCGACCAGGCAAGACATGAGCCGTATTAGGCGACCGCTAAACCGGCAGGCGATCTGGCAACGCTAGCTATCGTTCCTCAGGTGGTTTCAGGATTACCTGAACATCGCGGGCAAAATCTACTACGAAACCCACTTGCTCCGCTGATGCGGATGCAAGCATTTTTCAGCGAGGTCGCGCTGGACCTGGTCTGCCGGATGGATCGACCCTTCCTGTCCTCGTCAACGCCGCGGAGCGGCGAGGTGAATCGGGCAATCTGCGGTTCATCCGCATCACCGTCTTCAATGCGTCCGACCGCCGCCGCTATGAACGAGAGCTTCTGGAAGCGCGCCGCACTGCAGAGCGGGCCAACGCCGAACTGCTTAAACTCCCATACACTCGAACGTCGCGTGGCCGAGGCGGCCGAGGTCGCCTGAAGAGCGAGCGGGCACTTCACCAGGCGCACAAAATGGAGGCGGTTGGCCAACTGACCGCCGGCGTCGCCCATGATTTTAATAACATGCTCTCAGTCATTGTGTCGTCGCTCGGGCTACTCGAGAGGCGGCTTGCAAACGGCGAGGACGTTTCCCGGTTTGTTTCCTCCGCAAACCCGGTTTGTTTCCTCCGCAAACTTAGACTAGCGCTGGGCCTCTGAGTTCGCCTCACCGAGCGCGCAATTCAATCTATAGGTTCACGGACGCAACGGCTTGTTCTTGTGCATCGCAGCAACGATATTGCTGCATGTGCGTTGTGCAGGACCGTGCCATTCCGGCGCACAAGGACACCGACTTGCGAAATATATCCGATACGATCGCTCGCCTGAGCGCGATGCACGCGCGGCCAGCAGCTGGATCCGGAGAACGGAACGACGCTCACTTGTCCGAAATTACAGGGTTCGGGTCCAATCCCGGAGCCTTGCGCGCGAGGCTTTATCTTCCGAAGAACCTGGCCCGGCAGGCGGCGCTGGTCGTCGTGCTGCATGGCTGCACCCAGAAAGCGGCCAGCTATGATCATGGCTCCGGCTGGAGCGAGCTCGCCGCCGAGCATGGTTTTGCGGTGCTGTTCCCCGAGCAGCAGCGCGCCAACAACCCCAATCTTTGCTTCAACTGGTTTGTACCAGGCGATATCAGGCGCGACAGCGGCGAGGCACTGTCCATTCGCCAGATGATCGAGGCGGCAGTGGTTACGCATGGCCTCGATCGCAAGAGGATCTTTCTCACCGGTCTGTCCGCCGGCGGCGCTATGGCGGCGGTGATGCTGGCGGACTATCCCGAACTGTTTGCCGGCGGCGCGATCATTGCCGGGCTCGCCTATGGAAGTGCCTCGACGATCTCCGCAGCCTTCGACCGCATGCGCGGCCATGGCGGTCCGTCCCAAGCCGACCTCCAGCGGCTGTTGCGGGCGGCCTCGCCGCACAAGGGTCCGTGGCCGCGTATTTCGATATGGCAGGGCTCGGCCGACACGACTGTTGTGCCTGCCAACGCGGATGCAGTCCTGGCGCAGTGGCAAAGCGTGCACAATCTCGGCGAAAAGCCAACACGCATAGAGAAGGTCGACGGCCAGACGCGGAAGGTCTGGAGCGACAGCAACGGGCGCGAGGTAGTCGAGACGTTCACCATTGCCGGCATGGGCCATGGAACGCCACTGCAAACTGGCGGCGGTGGTCTCGGCAACGCAGGGCCTTTCATGCTGGATGTTGGGATTTCCTCGACACGCCATATCGCCCGCTTCTGGGAATTGACGAAGCCGGACGTGCGACGCAAAGCCAAAGCCGAGGTCGCTTCAGGCGCCGCATTGCAGTCCTTTGCACCCACGGAAAAACCGCGGGCAGCCCGAATCGATCCCACGCCGGAGCGAGCCAATGCGCGCGGTCCGGCAAGTGGGATTTCCAAGGTCATCGAAAATGCTCTGCGCGCGGCGGGGTTGATGCGCTGAATTGTTGTGGCGGAGGAGCTCTTTGTCTGGACTCTGCTGAACCAAGAGCCCACCATCGATAAGGCAGTGAACCCCTGCTTACCCAAGACAGCGGCGTCGTTTGGGCCAAGGCTATTTACCATCGGCCCTGGAAAGCGCTTTTGAAACAGGCCGGCCTGTCGGATGTGACGCTACATGAGCTGCGGCATACCTACGCCAGCACGATGGTTCGAAATGGCGCTCCGTTGATCATCGTGGCACAGGCCCTTGGTCGCAGCGACACCCGAACGGTGGAGAAGCACTATGCTCACCTCGCCCCGTCCTATAGCGGACATCATTCGCCGACTAGCACCCGACATTTAGAGGACAATCCAAATGGCTGAGGTCGTAATTGCCTGCTCACTTGCCGTGATCGCGTGCTTCTGCGCGTTGTGCATAATCGCGTTTTTCATGCTGGCGAAGTCCGCTACCCATCCTTCTTACCTTGAACAGGAAAGATGACGCCGCTCGGCGCTTGGCCGAGCCATTAGGTCCAACCGTGCGAGAAGCTGTGGCCACGGCGATGGCAAAGATCGACCTACGCCATTGCCGTGAGGCGCTTGCCCGCGCGCTCGTGCACGAAGGTGGCCATGTGAATAATAGGACCGGACCGCCCCACCTTCCGTGGCGTTACAGCTATTCAGAGCGATCGACAGTTCCACGCATTTGCGACGCCGCTTGGGCTTCGAAAAAGCTGACCGGCTTATCCGACGTCGCCCAGACGCAAATTCCGTAGGCAATCCCGAAGGAGATCAACAGGGCGGGCAAGATGGGTAAGCGGTGCATGGATCGGCTGGGCCTCTTTGTTGCAGACCCGCCCACAACCTCCTGCAACCCGATCGGTTCGAGATAAAATATTTACCGTCTTGGCATGGTTTACGGATGGTTTCGCAGGCCATCGCGGATGCTTGCCACTGTGTCTGCTGGCGAAGACAAAAAAAAGCCCGCTGCCGGGAGGAGGTGGCAGCGGGCTCGATTTTCGAATGTGGCGCGGGAGGAGGTGCGCCTCATTCAGCGCCGGCATCGCATCTGGGAGGAGTAGATGGCCGACAATCAAAATCTACCCGCTGCCCAGCGATTTCTGCAATCGTGGATCGTGCATAGCTGCTGTGCAGATTTGCTTGTGCCGACACACGTGTAGCATCAGGCCTCCGAATTGGGCAATTTTGTAAGCTCAGCAATCGAGGGAAGGCCGGTCCCGATCCTTGGAGGCGACACCAAGGCCATTCGCGACGCAGAGGAAGAGGACGTGTTCGACAAGATCGCCGCCCGGCCCCGGCAAAAGTTTGCCAGCGGGTCGGAACCTACTACTGCTGCTCCGGCATTTCAGTATTTTCCTGAGGGTCTTTTTTCACGCCCGGGCTGGGTGACGTATCCACTGGCGCATTACCGCCGTGGTTTTGCACAGGAGCACGCTTGAACGGTGCCGTCTGCCAAGAGCCGTTCGATAAAGGCGTGAGTACAAAGAATGCCATTAGGCCTAGGAAAATGACGGCAATAACCGCCACGCCCCAGGCCATGAGTCTTCGCGTGCCGCGTTGTTCTTCCCTGCGAGATAGATTGTCCACCATTGCTCCGGCCTCTCGTGAAGTGGCGCCTGTTGCGAAAGCATCTCCCTCCTCGAACTTCGCTATTGCATCAAAGTTCCGGCCCCGGTGCAGCATCCGCGAAAGAGCATTTTTAAGCTTAGCGCTCTAACGGCGTCGCCGGCGCATTGGGGGAATAGGCTTCGGGTTTAGCCTTAGCCACTGACCGGCGGCGAAGTTCCTCGCGAATTCCTCGGTCTCGAAAAGATGCTGGGTGATTTCGCCATTCTCGACGAGTTCTACCGCCCACTGGCCGTCGATGTGTTCGATACGAACACCAGCCCTTTGGTCATCGTCCACGGCCCGCACTCCCACACACGACGAAGGCACCAACAAATCATAGCGCCCAAAGCGCTTCAACGTTCGAAATGTACAAAGCGAAGGAGAAGTCCTGTGACCGGCGTGGTGCGCACACTTCTGGAACGCTGGCAACCGAAGGGTCGATCACGAAGACGGTCATAGGCGAAAATGCGACTGACGCGGCATCCCTGGATTGCTCGGTCGCGCTCGGTAGGCTCGGCCTGGAGGTCACTGTTACCGGCGTTGCAGCAAATCCTACGCGTGGAATGCCGTCGTGCGGATTCTAGAGGTTTAGTTGTATCCGAGCAGGTGACGCAATCCGACAATCGGTAGATAGACGGTCCAAATCATGCCGATGGCGGAGGCAACACCAAGGCCAATCGCGGGAGCCCACGCTCTCCATTGCATCTGGAGCCGCGCTGCCAATTCAGTCAAACTGTCTTCCATGGACGAATTCTTCCCAAGTTGATCGAGGGGCGAAAATGCCAATGAACCCCAAGACTGCCGCGCTTGCAATCGCTGCTAGTATTTGCATCGCTGGTTTCGCCTACTCCAGCGGTCACAAGGCCGGTCGTGTTTCTCAACTAAAAGACGCCGTCACGGCCTACAACCGTCGCATCGGGATTGACGACAAGGCCAACAGCCTCGGCCGCGTCGATCTCTGCCTGGAGCTTGGTGGCCTACTTGATGAGTGCCAGCGGCTAGACCGCTGATTTGCTTAACCGGCTGATTTCAGCCGTCCACCTCCATTGCCAATTCAACAACTGCCCATCAGGGCGGAAAGGTACTAGCCATGGACCGCAACTTTGCGCGGGCGCTTGCGCTCGTTCTGAAATCTGAAGGCCTCTGGTCGGGACAATCCGGCGGATGGCGGCGCCACCATGAAAGGCGTCACGCTCACCAACTTCCGCCGCTTTGTGAAAGCCGATGCTACCAATTCCGACCTGCGTCAGATCACTGACGCCCAAGTAGCGATGGTCTGTCGCCGGTTCTACTGGGATTCGACGGCCGGTGCCAAATGTCGGCGATGTGGTCCTCGATGCGTTCGACCGCGCGCAGCCGGTAGATCAGCCTGCATAGGATGTGCGCCATGCGGGTGAAGGCCTCGCGGCGCTCGACATTGGTGGCCCATCCCCGTAGATCGCCGCGTCGATCAGCGTCGAGCGCCAGAACGCGGCGGCAAAGCTAGGGTGCTGTTCACAGATGGCGCGCAGTGTGTCGTGGCGCATGAAGCCGACACGCGATGGCGTCAGGGTCGGAAGGTGCAGTCCATCACCGAAAGATGTAGTCCGTGCAGATTCGGAATGTCGCCGGTCACGAAGAATGATGTGATCTGCCGCTTACCCTCGCCGGTGTGTTTGGTAGAGCCGACCAAGCCGTCGATAAGGACAAACGAATGCGAGGGCCGATCGCCATCACGGACAAGGTCATGATTGGCCTGGAATTCCTTCTCCTGGATCGGGATGCCTCTCAGGACCGGCCTCGGATGGAATCTTCCATGTCTCTGCCTGGCACGTGCCGGCAATCCTTATGCCGAGCCGCGTTCCGGCAGCTCGGTCTCTTCCGCCACCTCTTTTTGCACGTCTCGGCGCGAGCGTTCCGCCTCGTCGGAACTATATTCGTCATCTGTCTGCTCGAGTTCGCGATCGATTGTCTCGCGAGATCCCTCCACCGGATCCTGTTGCGGAGATGTTTTCGGGCCGGTTTCGATCTTGCCTTCGCCGGGAACGGTGCGGTCGGAAGACTTCGACATCTTCGGTTTCCCTTCGTCTGTTGTACTGCCTTCACATTCCGGTTTCCTGCCCCAACAGGATCGTCGATGATTTGTTCCGAGGCAGGTCCCCGCTGGTTTCTTTTGCTGCCACGCTCCGGTTGCGACGCTTCGATGCCAAAGCTTTATTGTCGAGACCAACCACCCATGGCGCGGTCGCACTGACCGCTGCGCTCGCCAAGCTTGGCCGGTTAGACGAAGCGAGGGCCGCCGCCGCTCGTGTGCTTGAGCGGTGAATACCCAAGGGCGTCATAGATGAACTGATTGAGGCCGTACCTGGCAGCTTGCGGAAGTTCAGAAGGGCTGTGTCATTCGCCCTCTGGGCTTCGAAGGCGAAGAACTCAATGAAGGCCATGCAAACGAGTTCGGGATAAGCGTAATGGGTAGAACCATTGCGCTATATCTCCATAAAGAGCGTCGGCTCGTCGTACCCTGCCTGCCTAAGGTAGTCGGAAAAATAGAGCGACCGCCCGCGCTGGAGATCGAGGCCGAAGTTGTCTTCCCACTCCTTGGTGATCTCTTGGATGGTAGACCGTGCCGCGCCACAGATGGCGGAAAGGCCGCTTTGCGTGAGATAGGCCATGCCATTTTCAAGCACGCCCATTTCGATGCCGTTGACGTCTTTTTCAACCTCGATTCCGAGGTCGAGAGGAAGCTGTTTATAGGTGGCCGGAAGTCGAGGTGAACTTGCCATTAACCCGTTGATTGCTTGGCCGCAACCCTTGATTCGAGTCACGTAAGATACACAACTATAGCGATTCCTAATACAGGAGCTTTAC
>NZ_RZPF01000410.1:0-5843 GCF_004022735.1 Mesorhizobium sp. M7A.F.Ca.AU.001.01.1.1 | reverse complement strand
GTCCGGCACCGTCATCATCGACAACGTCAAGGTGCCGAAGACGCATCTGGTACCCGGCTACAAGGGCTACGACAAACCGACCGCCGACGGCGCCATCTTCCAGATCATCCAGGTGGCCGTGGACACCGGCATCGCCCAGGCGGCGATCGACGAGACGGTCGATTTCGTCAGGACCAAAAGCCGCGCCTGGATCGACAGCGGCGTCGACAACGCCTGGGACGATCCCTACACCATTCAGGCCATCGGCGACCTGACGCTGCGCCTGCACGCGGCGCAGGCGCTGCTCGAAAAGGCCGGTCATGCAATCGACCGGGCAGTGGCCGAGCCGACAGCCGAGACGGTGGCGCACGCCCAGATCGTCACTGCCGAGGCAAAAATCCTGTCGACAGAGATCGCCATCGCCGCCACCAACAAGCTGTTCGAACTGGCAGGGACCCGCTCAACCCTGGCCGAGCACAATCTCGACCGGCATTGGCGCAACGCGCGCACGCACACGCTGCACGATCCGGTGCGCTGGAAATACTCGATCCTCGGCAAATATTTCCTCAACGGCGAAAATCCGCCGCTGCACGCCTGGAGCTGATTTTCCACCGGCGGGCTGGCGGCCCGCCACGTCAAACCTTCGACCATCCAAGAGGCCCACTGCCATGTCAAACCCAACAGTCGTCGGCTTTTCCGGCAACATCACCAGGCCGTCAAAGACGCGCGCCTTCGTCGATCTGGTCGCCAGGGACATCGCCGCCAGCCACGGCCTATCGGCGAGCACCTATGATATCGAGGATCTCGGGCCGTCGCTGGGAACGGCGAAATGGGCCCGCGATCTCGACGGCCAGGCGCACGCGATCCTGGAACAAATCCTCGCCGCCGACGTGCTTGTCGTGGGCTCGCCGACCTACAAGGGCAGCTATACCGGCCTGTTCAAGCATTTCTTCGACCTGATCGATCCGGCGGCATTGCGGGGAAAGCCCATCGTGCTGACGGCGACCGGCGGTGGCGAGCGCCATGCCTTGATCGTCGAGCATCAGCTGCGGCCGCTGTTCGGCTTCTTCGAGGCCTTTGCGCTGCCCACCGCCGTCTACGCCACCGACAAGGATTTCACCGACGGCGTGCTGCGCTCCGAGGCGATCCTTAAGCGTGCGGCGCAGGCGGTCGACGAGGTCGGCTTTGTGCTGGCCAATCGTTCGGCAGGCCGGATCGCCGCTGAATAGCCTGTCGTCAGCCAGATTGAACTGAACGAAATCCGTGAGGGCAGCGCCCCCGCTTACGCGCAATTTACGACCGACCGCTAAAACCGTTCCTGTCTGATTCGTCTGGGACAGGAACGTCATGAGCAAAGCCCTCACATCCTTCGCATTGGTCGCCGTGCTGACCGCCTTGCTCATGGCGTTGAGCCTGGCTGTCGCCAGGCACGGCTATCCCTATGGCGCGATCGGCGTCAGGCGCCTTGACGGCATTGCCGACGCCGGCGTGTTCATCCCGATTGCCGCCGTCTATTTCTTCAGCGCGATGCTGATGATGATCCTGCCGATAAGGGCGGCCGGTATCGTCCTGACCCATGCCGCCGATGCCCTTTTCTGGACCGTGATCGCACTGTTTGCGACCATCGTCGGCTGTATGGTCGCCAGATGGGCGTTCGGGCAGGGCAGCGCCGTGTGGACATTGCTGAACTGGCGGTTCCTGTTTGCCGCGGCGATCGTCGGTTGTCACTTTGTCATGAACGAGTTGCGCCGCAACGTGCTGCTGCGCAGCCTGTTCTTCGTCGTCTTTGCCGCTGCGACGCTGGCCTGCCTGTTCTGGTCGTTCACACTCTGACCAGCCGTAACCGGCTACTTCGCTGATCCTGCGGCGATGTTGCCGGCGGCAATTTCCATCCATGTCCAGAGATAGGCGGCAAGACCGCGATCGACATGGATGCGCAGCTTGGCGTCATGGCGATAGACGACGGCGCTGATGTCGGCGAAGGACAGCGCTGCACTGGCGCTCGCTTGGCTGGGATCGAGCGTCGTTCCACGCGCGATGAAAGCGTCGAGCGCCGTGCCCTCGGCCTCGAACATTTGCAACCCGGCGCTGATCGCCGTCACCGCGAACCCGTCTGTGTGCCAGCCCGAGGCGATGGCAAGCGGGCTGTTCGAGACGATCAGCAGCCGGTCGCGCGCCAGTCGCGCCGCATAGCGGTCACCTTGTGCGGTGCCAAAGGCTCCGACTCCGTTCCCGTCGGCGCTCGAAGCCCGCGCCCACGCGTCGAGGTCGCCGCTGACCAGCAACTGGTTGAGGCCGCAGACCGCGCGCACCACAAGGCCGGGCACCTTGATCACCGCCGATTGCCAGTCCGGTGCAACGGACCATTTTTCCGCGAGATCACGCATGCAGCCGGTCTCCTGCCGGGTCGAAGGCGCAAGGGGCGGTAATTGTCGCCTTGCTGATCTTGCCGAGATACTGGATGTCAATCGTCTCGCCGTGCCGCGTCGCGCCGCGCTCTATCAGCCCAAGCGCAACCGGGCGGCCAAGCGTCGGGCTCTGGTAGCTCGAGGTGACAAAGCCCTGGCTGCGCAATCTGCCGTCGATCCGTTTGATGCCATGCGCGCCGGTCGGCAGCGGTGCTTCGCCTTGCGGCACTGCCAGCCCGACAAGCTGCATGCGATTGTCACGCGACGCCTCCTCGGTGAACAATGAGCGGCGGCCGACGAACTCGGTCTTGCGTTTGGCCCGCGGACCGTGGACGCCGAGATCATGCGGCAATGTGGTGCCGTCGGTGTCCTTGCCGATGACGATAAAACCCTTTTCGGCACGCAGGATCATCAGCGCCTCCAGGCCGATGACGATGGCGTCGAGCGCCTGGCCGGCCTCGCGCAGATGCGCCCATAGCGGCTCGGCGTGGTCGGCCCGGATCGAAATCTCGTAGCTCCTGTCGCCGGTGAAACTGACGCGGGCGATGCGGACTTCGTCGCCGGCATAAGTGCCATGACCGATCGCCATATGCGGCAGGTCGGCATCGTCGAGCGAGAGGCCAAGATGCAGCTTTTCCAGCAGCTTGCGGGCATTTGGCCCCGAAACGGTCAGTGTCGCCATGTCCGGTGTGGCGTTGTGGATGTAGACGGCGCCGCGGCCAAAACGGTCCTGGCGCCATTCCTCCAGCCGCGCATGGACGGCGGCGACATGCGAGGACGAGCACGACACGACGAAGCGATGCTCGTCCAGCCGCACCAGCACGCCGTCGTCGAAGACCACGCCGTTCTCAGACAGCATGAAGCCATAACGGCAGCGGCCCGGTTTCAATGTTGACATGGTGTTGTAGTAGAGGAAATCGACGAACGCCGCCGCCTGCGGCCCGATCACCTCGATCTTGCCGAGCGTCGAACCATCGAACAGCGCGACCGACTGGCGCGCACGTCGCGCCTCGTCCGCGATCGAACGTTCCGCGTCCGCGTTGCCGCCATAATGAGCAGGCCGCAGCCAGCCGCCATATTCCTGGAAGACAGCGCCGCTGGCGCGATGGACGTTTTCGAGCGGCAGCCGCCGTACCGGCGCCATCAATTCACCGACGCGCGCGCCGGCAAAGCTTGCCAGCGGCACCGGCGTGAACGGCGGCCGGTAGGTGGTGGTGCCGACCTCCGGCACCGTGCGGCCGGTAATCCCTGCCATCAGCGCCAGCCCGGGCAGGTTGGAGGTCTTGCCCTGGTCGGTCGCCATGCCGAGCGTGGTGTAGCGCTTCAGATGTTCGACCGAGACGAAGTTTTCGCGTGCGGCCAGCTCGACGTCCTTCACCGTCACGTCGTTCTGGTAGTCGATCCAGATGCGGCCTTTCGAGCCCGGCATCGGCCAGGCCGGGAGAATGCCGTCCGTCGCCTCCGGCCCGGTGCTGCGTGGTGTTGCCGCGTTCTCCTTGCCGGCGAATGCCTTTTCCACGCCGGCAAACACCTCCGACAAGGAGACCGCGCCGGCTGCGGCGCCGACCACGGCGATACCGCCGACCGGTTCGCCCGGCAGGAAGGCCGCGCGCGCATCGCTCCAGGCGAGCTTGCCCTTGGCCTGGCCGAAGAGATGGATGGTCGGCGTCCACCCGCCGGAGACCACAACGCAATCGGCATCGAACCTCGTGCCGTCGTCGAGCGTCACGCCGTCGACGCGCAGCTTGCCGCTGGCGGATGCGAGAGAACGCCCCTTGATCAGCCGGACATTGGCCGCCGCCGCAGGCGCGCCGTCACGCCGGATATCGACAAGCCTGACTTCGGCGCCAACCTCGGCAAGCGCCCCCGCCACCTCATAGGCGCTGTCATTGTTGGTGGCGACGATGATGCGGCGGCCGACCAGCACAGCGTGGCGCCGGAGATAGGCGAACGCCGCATCCGCCGACATGATGCCCGGCAGATCGTTGTTGGCGAAAGGCAGCGGCCGCTCGATGGCGCCGGTCGCCAGCACGATCTGGCGCGGCCTGACCCGCCACAGCGTATCCGGCCGGCCGTCGAGATGACGCTGGTTCAGCCCGACCAGATTGTGGTCGTAAATGCCGAAGGCGGTGGTCGAAGGCAGGATGAGGTGACCGCCAGCGGCAAGCCCGGCAATCGTCTCCTTGCCCCATACGGCCGCCGGCTTGCCGTCGATCTCCGCGGCACGATGGCCGAGCGATCCGCCGGGGCTCTGCTGGTCGTCGACCAGTGTGACGGTCAGGCCAGCACCGGACGCCAGCCCTGCCGCCGCCAGCCCGGCCGGTCCCGCGCCTACAACCAGCACATCGCAATGATGGTTGATCTGGTCGGCCATGCCGGGCGAGGTCCAGTCGGCGTCGACTGTGCCCAGCCCCGCCATGGCGCGGATGCGCGGCTCGAACCTGTGCCAGTCCGGCCACATGAAGGTCTTGTAGTAGAACGCGGCCGGGATGAAGCGCGCAAAACGGTCCAGGAAGGCGTTGCGGTCGGCCAGTGCGCTGGGCGTGGCGTTGACGCTTTTCGCCACCAGTCCGTCGCGCACCGGCTCGGTCGTGGCGCGGGTGTTCGGCGTCGCCCGCGTGCCGCCGAGATCGACCAGCGCATTTGGCTCCTCGACGCCGGCGCCCCATATGCCGCGCGGCCGGTGGTATTTGAAGCTGCGGCCGACGACCGCGACGTCACCCGCCAGCAGCGCCGAGGCGATGGTGTCGCCGGCAAAGCCTTGCACGGTGGTGCCGTCGAAGCTGAAGCGTATCGGGCGCGAGCGGTCGATGGCGCTGCCGCCGGTGGCAAGGCGCGAGGCGGTCACGCGACGTGCTCCCCGCCGAGTGCGGCCGAGGACAGCACCTTGTGGGTGACGGTGTCGCGCTCCATGACGAAGAACTCGCCGCAGTTCATGTGAACCCAGATTTCGCGCGCCGTGCCTTTCGGATTGGTGCGCAGATAGAGGTAATCAGCCCAGCGATCGATCGGCACATCGGCGCCATCCGGCCGCGCATTTCCGGCATCGCCGCCATAGTGGAATTCGGTTTCGTCGCGCGGGCCGCAGAATGGGCAAGGGAAAAGCTGCATAAAATCCTCAATCTTCGTCTTTATGCATGTCGTTCTCCCCAAACCGCTGCGTACTTTTGGGCGACATGCATCAGTGCGCGATGCCGGAGCCGGCCGCTTCGTCGATCAGCCGCCCGCTGGCGAAGCGATCAAGGTCGAACGGACGGCTGATGTGGTTGTGTTCGCCAGTCGCCAGCAGGTTCGCCAGCAGCGTGCCGCCTGCGGGAATGGCCTTGAAGCCGCCCGTGCCCCAGCCGCAATTGAGGAACAGGCCGGGCAGCGGCGAGGGGCCGATGATCGGCGAGGAGTCCGGCACGACATCGACGATCCCAGCCCATTGCCGCATCAGCTTGAGCTGGCCGAAGA
>NZ_RZPF01000409.1:0-5848 GCF_004022735.1 Mesorhizobium sp. M7A.F.Ca.AU.001.01.1.1 | reverse complement strand
ACGAGGTCGAATCGGTCGGCGCCGAGGATGCGCTGGAAGAAGTGCGCAACCGCCGCAAGCCGGTGCGCCGCCAGTACAAGATCCAGGAAGTGATCAAGCGCCGGCAGATCCTCCTGGTGCAGGTCGTCAAGGAAGAGCGCGGCAACAAGGGCGCGGCGCTGACCACCTATCTGTCGCTGGCCGGCCGCTATTCGGTGCTGATGCCGAACACGGCGCGTGGCGGCGGCATTTCGCGCAAGATCACCAGCGCGGTCGACCGCAAGCGGCTCAAGGAGGTCGTCGCCGATCTCGAAGTGCCGCAGGGCATGGGCGTCATCCTGCGCACCGCCGGCGAGAGCCGCACCAAGGCAGAGATCAAGCGCGACTACGAATATCTGATGCGGCTTTGGGAAAATGTCCGCAATCTCACCTTGCAGTCCACGGCCCCTGCCCTGGTCTACGAGGAAGGCAGCCTGATCAAGCGCTCGGTGCGCGACCTCTACAACAAGGATATCGACGAGATTCTTGTCTCCGGCGAGGAAGGCTACCGCGAGGCCAAGGACTTCATGCGCATGCTGATGCCGAGCCACGCCAAGGTGGTTCAGCCGTTCCGCGACACGACGCCGATCTTCGTGCGCAACGGCATCGAGGCACAGCTCGACCGCATGCTGCAGCCGCAAGTGACGCTGAAGAGCGGCGGCTACATCATCATCAACCAGACCGAAGCGCTGGTTGCCATCGACGTGAATTCGGGCCGCTCCACCAAGGAGCACTCGATCGAGGACACCGCGCTCCACACCAATCTGGAAGCGGCCGAGGAAGTCGCGCGTCAGCTAAGGCTGCGCGATCTTGCCGGCCTGATCGTCATCGACTTCATCGACATGGAGGAGAACCGCAACAACCGCTCCGTCGAGAAGCGGCTGAAGGATCACCTCAAGAACGATCGTGCGCGCATCCAGGTCGGCCGTATCTCGCATTTCGGCCTGATGGAGATGTCACGCCAGCGCATCCGCGCCAGCGTGCTGGAATCGACCATGAAGCCTTGCCCGCATTGCGGCGGCACCGGCCATGTGCGCTCCGATTCGTCGGTCGCGCTGATGGTGGTGCGGGCGATCGAGGAATTCCTGCTCAAGGATTCGCGCAGCCACATCACGGTGCGGACGCCGGCGGCGACAGCACTCTACGTGCTCAACCACAAGCGCGGCACGCTGGTGGAACTCGAAAGCCGCTTCGGGCTGACGATCACCGTCGAGGCCGACGATTCGGTGGGTTCGCAGCACTATGCGATCTTCCGCGGCGCGTTGGCTGAAAAGCCGGAAGGCTTTGTCGAGGCGCGCAGCTTCCCGGCCTATGTCGAGCCGGACGAGCCCGAGGATGAGATTGCCGTCATCGAGGAAGACGACGAGGCGCCGATCCAGGCAGAACAGCCACGCCAGCAGCCGCAGCAACAGCAGCCGCGGCCCGCTGCCGGTGGTGAGGAAGGCGAAGGCCGCGACCGCAAGCGCCGCAAGCGTCGGCGTCGGCGTGGCGGCAAGGATCGCGATCGCGAACATGGCGCCCCTGCGGACGGTGCTTCCGTCTCGGCTCCGGCCGGCGAGTTTTCGGACTCGGACTCGGCCGCCGGAGATGGCGACGCGGAAGCGGACGACAATGCCCCTGTTGGTGTTTCCGAAACTCCTGCCACAGCTGAAGCTTCGGACGAAGGCCAGGGCAAGAAGCGCCGGCGCGGCAAGCGCGGCGGCAAGCGCAACCGCCGCGAAGACGGTGAAGGCGAGGCTGAGGCAAGTGCTGGCGAAGCAGCCGACGCGTCCGAAGGCGAAGTCTCGGCAACCGAGGTGATCGCCAGCGAGCCGGTGGTTACCGCAGCGGCCGAAGAGCCGGTGGTGCTTGCTCCGGCCAATGACGACGCGCCGAGCATGGAGAAGCCGAAGAAGCCACGCCGTGCCGCCAAGCCGAAGAAGGCCGCAGCCGAAATCGTCGCCGAAGAGCCGGCTGCCGAGGCGGAAGCACCGGTCGAGACGCCGGCCACGGCGTCCGACGAAGCAGCGGCTGTCGAGAAGGCACCGAAGGCCCGCCCGTCGCGGCGCAAGCCGGCGGCGGTGAATGCGCCGGTCGAGCCGGTGGTGTCTTCGACTGTAGCGGAAGAACCCGCGGCCAAGGCCGAGGACAAGACCGACGACAAGACCGACGACAAGCCGAAACGCGGCGGATGGTGGCAGCGGAAGGGCTTTTTCTAAGCCTTTCAGCCACCTGAGCTAGTTTGTTGACAAAAAATCCCGCGCCGTCTCGAAGACGGTGCGGGATTTTCTTATCTGGCGCTATTCCGGATCGCGAAAGGCTAAAACGCTTCCTTGATTTTTATGCATGTCGTTGTCCCAAAACCGCTCCGCACCTTTTGGGCGACATGCATCACGGCGCGAAGATCGACCAGTTCATCATCCTGGCCAGCTTTTCCAGCGCGATCGACCCCAGCTTGGAGTTGCCGTTGGCATTGAGGCCGGGCGACCAGACGGCAAGCGACGCCACGCCCGGCACGATGCCCAATATGCCGCCGCCGACGCCGCTCTTGCCGGGGATGCCGACGCGGAAGGCGAAATCGCCGGAGCCATCATAGTGACCGCAGGTCAGCATCATCGCGCCGATGCGGCGTGCCCGTTCGGCCGACACCACGGAATGCCCGGTCGCCGGGTTCTTGCCGCCATTGGCGAGAAAGCGGCCGGCGAGCGCCAGTTGCCGGCAACTCATTGCGATGGCGCAATGGTGGAAGTAGACGCCCAGCGCCAGCTCCGGCGCGTGGTGGAGATTGCCGAAGGATTTCATGTAGTTGGCAAGCGCGAAGTTGCGATAGCCGGTGGCCCGTTCGGACGCCGCGACCTCACGATCGATGATGATCGTTTCGTCGTCGGCGAGGAACTGGATGAAGCGCAGGATTTCGCCGATCGCCTCGCGCGGCTGGTGGCCGGCAAGCAGGATGTCGGAAATGACAATGGCGCCGGCATTGATGAACGGGTTGCGCGGAATGCCGTTCTCATGCTCGAGCTGCACGATCGAGTTGAATGGATTGCCTGACGGTTCGCGGCCTACCCGCTGCCAAAGCGCGTCACCGACATTGCCGAGCGCCAGTGTCAGCGTGAACACTTTCGAGATGCTCTGGATGGAAAATGCCTGGTCGGCATCGCCGGCCATCAGCACGCGGCCGTCATTGGTGACCGCCGCGATGCCGAACTTCTTCGGATCGACCTTGCCCAGCTGCGGAATGTAGGAAGCGACGTCGCCGCGATCGGTGCGCTCGGCCATTTCGGCGGCGACTTCGGCCAATGCCCGATCAAGTTTGGGGGCCTGTTCAAGTTCCGGCATGGTGCTACCTCAACCAGCGTTCGATGCGCACCATTGCCTCGACCATGTCGTCGTGGCTGCCGGCGTAGGAGAAACGCATGGTCCGGTGCCCAGCCTGAGTGTCGAAGTCGCGGCCGGGCGTTGCTGCAACATGCGCCTCGGCCAGCATCTTTCGCGCGAAGGCCATGCTGTCATTGGTATGCCTGGTGACGTCACAGAACGCATAAAAGGCGCCGTCCATGGGCGCCGCCAGCGGAAAGCCGAGTTCCGGCAGGCGTTTCATCAAGAGCTCGCGATTCCAGGCGTAGCGGCCTTTTACCGCCTCCAGTTCCTCGGTCGCCCTGAACGCTTCGATCGCGGCAATCTGCGATAGCTCCGGCGGCGAGATGTAGAGGCTCTGGGCGACGCGCTCGACCGGCCGCACCAGTTCCTGCGGCAGCACCATCCAGCCGATTCGCCAGCCGGTCATGCAGTAATATTTGGAGAAGGAATTGATCACCGTCACATCGCCGCCATAGGCAAGTGCCGTGGTGTCGGGGGCGGCATAGGCCAGCCGGTGATAGATTTCGTCGGAGATGACGGCGATGCCGAGGTCCTGTGCCGTCCTTACCAGAGCCGCCAGTTCATCGGCTGGTATGACCGCGCCGGTTGGATTGGCGGGACTGGCGAAGAGAACGCCTTTCAGCGGCTTTTCACGATGCGCGGCTTCCAAATGGCCGGCATGCAGGTAGGCGGCGTCGCCGAGCTCGATCTCGACCACCTCTATGCCGAGTGCGGCCATGATGTTGCGGTAGGCAGGGTAACCGGGTGCCGCGATGGCGACGCGGTCACCCCGATCGAACATCGCCAGGAAGGCAAGATTGAAGGCGGCCGGCGATCCGGTGGTCACCGCGATCCGGCCGGGCTCGATATCAAGCCCATAGTGATCGGCGTAGTGTCCGGCTATCGCCTTGCGCAAACCTGCCAGTCCGAGCGCGTCGGTGTAGCCGATGCGCCCATCCTGCAGCGCCTTGGCTGCTGCGGCGCGAACCAGAACCGGTGCGGGATCGGAGGGTTGGCCGACGGCCATCGAAACAACCGGCACGCCCTGGGACTTCAGCCGGTTTGCCTCTGCCAGAATGTCCATCGCATGGAAGGGCTCGACATTGCCGCGGCGTGAGAGCGAAACGACCATTTAACCAGTATTCCCGATGACTGACGGCGCCAGGCACTGGCGCATGTGCCGCACAAATGCCCGATTGATGTGAGGATCACAAGTTGAGGAAGTTTCCGGCGCCGACTTTTCATCTTTCGCCCGCTCGTCTACCAGTGGACACATCATGTTGAGCCGACCCAGATCGACGATTGCCCAGGCAGCGCGCGTCTTCGCGACGCTTTCGCTTGGCGTTGCCGTTGCAATGTCGAGCTCGGTCAGCGCCTTCGCCCAGAACGTGCCGGTGGTGCGCGACGCCGAGATCGAGGCGCTGGTGCGCGATTACGCGCGGCCGATCTTCAGGGCGGCCGGCCTGGCGAATGACGGCATCGACATCGTCCTGGTCAACGACCAGAGTTTCAACGCCTTCGTCACCGGGCGTCGGCTGTTCATCAACACCGGCGCGCTGATGACGGCTGAAACGCCCAACGAGATCATCGGCGTCATCGCGCACGAAGCCGGTCATATTGCCGGCGGCCACCAGCAGAAGCTGCGCGACCAGCTCGAACGAGCCAAGACGATGGCCGTCATCGCGACATTGCTTGGCGCCGGCGCCATTGTCGCCGGTGCCACAACCAGCAGCCGCGGTCTCGCCGGCGCCGGCATGGGCGTGGCTGCCGGCGGCGGCGAAATGGCACAGCGCAGCATCCTCGCCTATCAGCGCACCGAGGAGATGACGGCCGACCGCTCGGCGATCACCTATCTCAACGCCACCGGCCAGTCCGGCATGGGCATGCTGAAGACATTCCGCCGCTTCCAGACCGCACTTTCGCTTTCGGGCGCCCAGGTCGATCCGTATCGGATCAGCCATCCGATGCCGCAGGACCGCATCGCCAATCTCGAAGTGCTGGTGAAACAGGACCCCAATGTCGACAGGCCGGACCCGCCCGCGCTGCAGCAGCGCCATGACATGATGCGGGTGAAGATCGCCGTTTACATGGAAGGCCAGGCGGCCGCGTCCCGGCTGATGCGAAAGATGCAAGGAACCCTCGCCGCCCAGTACGGCGACGCCCAGTCGACCTACCTGTTCGGCAACATCGCCGCCGCCCTCGCCAAGACCAATGCACTGATCAAAGCGCAACCGAAGAATGCCTACTTCCAGGAACTGCGCGGCGACATCCTGATGAAAGCCAACAAACCCAAGGAAGCCGCGGACGCCTATGCCAAGGCGGTCAGCCTCGATTCGGCTCGGTCCGGTCTGCTGCCAGTGTCCGTGGGCCAGGCGCTGATGGCCGTCGGCACGCCCGACTCCCTCAAAAAAGCCGTCGTGCAGATCAACAATGGCCTCGGTCGCGACAAGGAAAATTCAGCCGGATATCGCTATCTGGCGCAGGCCTATGG
>NZ_RZPF01000408.1:0-5853 GCF_004022735.1 Mesorhizobium sp. M7A.F.Ca.AU.001.01.1.1 | reverse complement strand
GACCGGCGCGCCGGGCCGGCTCGACCTCGTCGGCACCACCGGCAATGGCGCGCCGGTCTATGTCGACTATGCCCACAAGCCGGACGCGCTGGAAAACGTGCTGGCTTCGGTACGGCCGTTCACCACCGGTCGTGTCATCGTCGTGTTCGGCTGCGGCGGCGACCGCGACCGGGGAAAAAGGCCGATCATGGGCGAAATCGCGACGCGGCTTGCCGATGTCGTCATCGTCACCGACGACAATCCGCGCTCCGAAGTGCCGGAAACGATCCGTGCCGCTATTTTGGCCGCTGCTCCAGGTGCCATCGAGATCGGCGACCGGCGCCAGGCGATCCACGAAGCGGTCGCCATGCTGCATGCCGGCGACACGCTGATCGTGGCCGGTAAGGGCCACGAGGAAGGCCAGACGATCGGCTCCGAGACCTTGCATTTCTCCGATCATGAGGAAGTCCGCGCGGCACTCACGGAGCGCGCAGCATGAGCTTGCTGTGGACCTCCGAAGCGCTGGTTGCCGCCATGGACGGGCGGCCGCTCGGGCCGATGCCGGAGGGGATTTCAGGCATTTCGATCGACAGCCGCAGCCTGCAGCCGGGCGACGCCTTCTTCGCCATCAAGGGCGAGGCGATGGACGGCCATGACTTCGCAACCGCCGCCATCAAGGCTGGCGCTGGCGTGCTGGTGGTGGCCGAAGGCAAGCTGCCGTCGCTCGGCCGGTTGACAGCGCCGATCATCGTCGTCGAGGACGTGCTGGTCGCGCTGGAAAAGCTTGGAGTTGCATCGCGCGCCCGCTCGAGCGCGAAAATCATCGCTGTGACCGGTTCGGCCGGCAAGACCACCACCAAGGAAGCGCTGCGCCATGTGCTGCAAGCCGTAGGCAAGGTGCATGCCTCGGCGCAGTCCTTCAACAATCACTGGGGCGTGCCGCTGACCTTGGCGCGGATGCCTGATGATTGCGACTATGCCGTGTTCGAGATCGGCATGAACCATCCCGACGAGATCCGTCCGCTGGTCAAGATGGTGAGGCCGCATGTCGCCATCGTCACCATGATCGCGGCGGCGCATCTCGGCTTTTTCCGTAATCTGGACGAGATCGCCAAGGCCAAGGCCGAGATTTTCGAGGGGTTGGAGCCCGAGGGGGCCGCCGTCCTCAACCGCGACGATGCCCGATTCAAGCTGCTCGACAAGATGGCCCATGCCGCCGGTGTCGAGCACGTCTACGGCTTCGGCGAGAATGCGCGCTCTACCTTCAAGCTCACCAAATGCGAACTGCATGCCGATCATTCCGACATCACCGCCAGGATCGGCGGCCACGAAGTGACGGCGCGGATCGGCGCGCCCGGTCGCCATATGGTGCAGAACGTGCTGGCGGTGCTGGGTGCGGCGCATCTGGTCGGCGCCGATCTCGACAAGGTTGCTTCAGCACTGGCCGATCTCTCCGCCGAGCGCGGGCGCGGCAAGCGCCATGTGCTGCGCCATCCCGGTGGTTCGACTTCGAGCCACCCCGGTGGACTGATCACGCTGATCGACGAAAGCTACAACGCCAATCCGGCATCGATGGCTGCTGCGATGGCGTTGCTCAACGCGACGCCGGTGACGGGCGAGGGCCGCCGCATCGCCGTGCTCGGCGACATGCTCGAACTCGGCGACCATTCGACCAAGCTGCATGCGGCCCTTGCCGATCTCATCGTCGGCACGGGCACGCAGACCGTTTTTCTTGGCGGCCCGGAAATGCGGGCGCTGGCCGAAGCGCTGCCGGCTGACATCAAGACGGAATACCGCGCCGGTGTCGAGGAGCTGAAGCCGGTGCTGCTTGCCGCGCTCAAGCCGGGTGACGTGGTGATGATCAAATCGTCGAAGGGCATCGGTTTTGCAAAACTGGTCGATGCGCTGCTGGGCAAATTCCCGGCTGAATCGACAACCAGAAAACAGACCTAGGTCGGGGGACGAAAGCGCATGTTCACACTGCTCGTCGATTTTGCGGACAAGGTCTCGGTCTTCAATGTCTTCCGCTACATCACCTTCCGCACCGGTGGGGCGCTGATCACGTCGGCGCTGATCGTCTTCATCTTTGGACCGACCATCATCAATTCGCTGCGGCTGCGGCAAGGCAAGGGCCAGCCGATCCGCGCCGACGGGCCGCAGACACATTTCAAGAAGGCCGGCACGCCGACCATGGGCGGGCTGATGATCCTGTCGGGCATCATCGGCTCGTCGCTTTTGTGGGCGAACCTGTCGAGCATCTATGTCTGGGTGGTGCTGCTGGTGACGCTGGGCTTCGGCTCGATCGGCTTTTACGACGACTATCTGAAGGTCACCAAGCAGTCGCATCTCGGCTTTTCCGGCAAGGCACGGCTGGCGCTGGAATTCGTCATCGCCGGCATCGCCGCTTGGGTGATCATGCACAATGGCCAGGCGCCGTTCTCGTCGTCGCTGACTTTTCCCTTCGCCAAGGAATTCATCGTCAATCTCGGCTGGTTCTTCATTCCGTTCTCCTGCTTCGTCATCGTCGGCGCCGGCAATGCGGTGAACCTGACCGACGGCCTTGACGGCCTGGCGATCGTGCCGATCATGATCGCGGCTGCCTCCTTCGGCGTCATCGCCTATCTCTCCGGCAACGCCGTGTTCGCCGAATATCTGCAGATCCATTTCGTGCCCGGCACCGGTGAACTCGCGGTCGTGCTCGGTGCGGTCATCGGCGCTGGCCTCGGCTTCCTCTGGTTCAACGCGCCGCCGGCGGCTATCTTCATGGGCGACACCGGCTCGCTGGCCATGGGCGGCCTGATCGGCACGGTCGCCGTCGCCACCAAGCACGAGATCGTGCTGGTCATCGTGGGCGGATTGTTCGTCGTCGAAATCCTGTCGGTCATCATTCAGGTCGGCTATTTCAAGATGACCGGCAAGCGGGTGTTCCTGATGGCGCCGATCCACCATCATTTCGAAAAGCTCGGCTGGACCGAAAGCCAGGTGGTGATCCGCTTCTGGATCATCGCCGTCATCCTGGCGCTGGTCGGCCTGTCGACCCTCAAGCTGAGATAGGAAGCCCTTTGATCCCCGCCGCATCCTTTTCAGGCAAGCGCGTTTCGCTCTTCGGGCTTGGTGGCTCGGGGATCGCGACGGCGCGCGCGCTGATCGAGGGCGGCGCGGACGTGCTGGCCTGGGACGACAATCCCGACAGTGTGGCCAAGGCCGCCATTGCCGGTATCGCGACCGCTGATTTGCGCGGCGCCGACTGGGCGAAATTCTCGGCCTTCGTGCTGTCGCCTGGTGTGCCGCTGACGCATCCCAAGCCGCATTGGACGGTGGAACTGGCGCGCGGCTCAGGCGTCGAGATCATCGGCGACATCGAGCTTTTCTGCCGCGAGCGGGTGCTGAGCGCGCCGACAGCGCCTTTCATCGCCATCACCGGCACCAACGGCAAGTCGACGACGACCGCGCTGACCGCGCACATCCTGAAAGCCGCGGGACGGGATGCCCAGATGGGCGGCAATATCGGCCGCGCGGTGATGACGCTCGATCCGCCCGAGCCCGATCGGCACTATGTCGTCGAGTGTTCGTCC
This sequence comes from Mesorhizobium sp. M7A.F.Ca.AU.001.01.1.1, assembly GCF_004022735.1. Taxonomy (NCBI): domain Bacteria; kingdom Pseudomonadati; phylum Pseudomonadota; class Alphaproteobacteria; order Hyphomicrobiales; family Phyllobacteriaceae; genus Mesorhizobium; species Mesorhizobium sp. M7A.F.Ca.AU.001.01.1.1. The sequence continues at coordinate 2,299 of NZ_RZPF01000408.1, read as the reverse complement.
TACCAGATCGACCTCGCGCCCTCGATCAATCCGACGGCCGGCATCCTGCTCAACCTGACGCCCGATCATCTCGACCGCCACGGCACCATGCAGCACTACGCCGCGATCAAGGAGCGGCTGGTGGCCGGCAGCGAGACGGCGATCGTCGGCATCGACGATTCCTGGTGCGCGCAGATTGCCGAGCGGCTGGAGCGGGCGGGGCGGCATGTCATCCGCATTTCCAAGCGCCTGCCGCTGACCGACGGCTATTTCGCCGATGGCAGCAATTTGATGGAAGCTGTGCACGGCCGTTACAGCCGTGTCGCCTTCCTCGAAGGCATCGGCTCCTTGCGTGGCCAGCACAATGCCCAGAACGCTCTGGCTGCGGTCGCCGCGTGCCTCAAGGTCGGGCTGGAGCTTGGCGAGATCCAGTCGGGGCTGGAAAGCTTTCCCGGCCTCGCGCACCGCATGGAGCAGGTCGGCCGCAAGGACCATGTGCTGTTCATCAACGATTCCAAGGCGACCAATGCCGATGCTGCGGCGCCGGCGCTGTCGAGCTTCGCGCGCATCTACTGGATCGCCGGCGGCCTGCCCAAGGAAGGCGGCATCGAACCCTTGCGCGGTTTCTACCCGCGCATCGCCAAGGCCTATCTGATCGGCGAGGCGGCGCCGGCGTTTTCGGCGACGCTGGGCGAGGCCGTGCCCTACGAGATTTCAGGCACGCTGGCCGCGGCGGTCGAGCACGCCGCGCATGATGCGGCTAAGGACGACAGCGGCGAGGCGGTGGTGCTGCTGTCGCCGGCCTGCGCCAGCTTCGACCAGTTCAAGAATTTCGAAGTTCGCGGCGAAGCCTTCAGGCAAGCTGCGAATGCTATCGAGGGTGTGAAACCCATCGGAGGGGCACGATAATGCAGAGCCGTCTCGACAAAAGTCCGGTTGCGACCTGGTGGTGGACGATCGATCGCTGGTTCCTGGCGGCGTTCCTGTCGCTGATGGGCCTCGGTATCGTGCTGTCCTTCGCGGCGAGCCCGGCGGTCGCCGAACGCATCGGCCTCGACAGTTTCCACTTCGCCACCAGGCAGATCATCTTCACCGTACCGGCGCTCGGCGTGATGCTGGCTGTGTCGTTCCTCGATTCCAGGCAGATCCGGCGCATGGCGCTGATCATGCTGTGCCTGATGCTGGTGCTGATGGTGGCGGTGCTCTACATCGGCGTCGAGGTGAAGGGCGCACGCCGCTGGGTGTCGCTTGCCGGCCTGTCGATCCAGCCGTCGGAATTTTTGAAACCAGCCTTCGTCATCATGTGCGCCTGGCTTTTCGCTGAGCACAAGCGCCAGCCCGACATTCCCGGCAATCTGTTCGCCATGTTGCTGCTGGTACTGGTCGTGTCGCTGCTGGTGGCGCAACCGGATCTCGGCCAGACCATGCTGACGACCGGCACCTGGGGCATCATGTTTTTCATGGCCGGGCTGCCCTGGCTGTGGATCGTTGCGCTGGGTGCCGCCGGCGTCGGCGGCGTTTTCGCCGCCTATACGGTGTTCCCGCACGTTGCCTTGCGCATCGACAAGTTTCTTACCGGCGAAGGCGACACATTCCAGGTCGATATGGGACGCGACGCGCTGATCAATGGCGGCTGGTTTGGCGTCGGACCAGGTGAGGGCACAGTCAAGCGCGTTATTCCCGACAGCCATGCCGACTTCGTCTTCTCGGTCGCAGGCGAAGAGTTCGGACTGATCATGTGCTTCTTCATCATGTCGATATTCGCCTTCATCGTGCTGCGCGGCCTCAACACGGCGCTGAAGGAGCATGACGATTTCACCCGCTATGCGGTCGGCGGCCTCGTCACCGTCTTCGGCCTGCAGGCGGTCATCAACATGTGCGTCAACCTCCAGCTTGTGCCGGCCAAGGGCATGACGCTGCCGTTCATCTCTTATGGCGGCTCTTCGCAGATCGCCATCGCCATCTCGATGGGGATGGTGCTGGCGCTGACACGCAAGCGGCCGGAAAAGCGCAAGCAGATGGGCTTTGGCCTGTCGCAACGCGCCGTGCCGGCGGAGTGATATGGCCAGAGGCGTCATCCTTCTCGCGGCAGGCGGCACCGGTGGGCATCTTTTCCCGGCCGAGGCGCTGGCGCATGAGCTGAACGAGCGCGGCTGGTCGGTGCACCTGGCAACCGACGACCGTGCCGAGCGTTTCGCCGGCCATTTTCCGGCCGCTGCCGTCCACCCGATCCAGTCGGCGACTATGGGCTCGAAAAATCCTTTTGCCCTGCTTGGTGCCTTCTGGAAAATCTGGCGCGGCGTGCGACAGGCTTCTGCCG
>NZ_RZPF01000407.1:0-5862 GCF_004022735.1 Mesorhizobium sp. M7A.F.Ca.AU.001.01.1.1 | reverse complement strand
CAACCGCGGTGGAGGTAGGTCCGGAGAGCCAAAAACGTCGGCTGCGGTCGAATGAACAGCCGCCTTGTGTGCATGCGTTATGAACCATCGGATCGATCTTTGAATGAGCAAACTGGCCAAAAGGCGCGCATTGCTGCTCCTCAATCCAAAGGCGCGGCGCGGCCAGGAGCTGATCGCCCCGATTGTGGAGCGGCTGGAGCGCGGCCGGCTTTCTGTCACTGTCGAAAAGTTCGAGGCGTTGCCGGAGATCGCTCGTGACATCGTTCGCTTGCGCCAAACGGCGGACCTTGTGGTCGTGTGCGGTGGCGATGGTTCGTTGTCGGCGGCGGCGATGGCTGTAGTGGAAAGCCGCCTGCCGATGGGCATTATTCCTATGGGAACGGCTAATGACCTCGCTCGCACACTCGACATCCCTATGGATCTTCTGCAGGCCGCTGACGTGATCGTGCGGGGCCGACTCCGGCAGATCGATATCGGCACGGTCAATGGCAATGCCTTCTTCAACGTTGCGAGTATCGGACTCAGCACTGAATTGGCGAAGGGTCTGGATCCCACTTTGAAGAAGCGTTTCGGCAGGCTCGGCTATGCGCTGGCGGCGGTGAAAGTGTTGACGCGGGCCACGCGATTCCACGCGAAGATTATTGAGAAAGGCGCGTCGACCGACGTCGAAACCTACCAGATTGCGGTGGGAAACGGTCGCCATTACGGCGGCGGCAACGTGGTGGAAGAGACGGCCGAGATCGATGACGGACATCTCGATCTTTATAGCTTGGAAATGACGAACCTCTGGAAGCTGGCGCTGATGCTCCGCTCCTTCCGGTCTGGAAGGCATGGCGCCTGGCGAGAGGTGCGCACGGCTAGGTGCGTCGAGTTCGACATCGAGACGGAGAAGCCGATGCCGGTCAACACCGATGGTGAGATCGTCACCTCGACACCAGCCCATTTCAAGGTCCATCCAAAGGCGATCTCGGTCTTCGCGCCTGCGCCCGTCGGCATACGAGATCGCACGGAAGGAGAAAGACCTTAGATTGTCGGTGGACCATCCCTGCGTCAAGGCTGCACAACAGCTTATCGCCGGCCGCGAGGCATGCATGATTATCGTGTTCTCGACGACGCTGACCTCCACTAGGCAAGCAATTTGGCCCCACGATCGTCCCGAGGTCATCAAAACGGCGACAACGACCGGTCCATGCGAGAAGCGGCGAGCTCGACAAATTATGATTTCCTTGGTCTGTTGCTAGCAGGTCGACATGCGCGACTTGGGGCCGTGGCCGCTTGGCACGACCGGCCTGAAAAGACTCCTTGGCCGGAGCTTTGCGTCATGAGCCGGAATGCAAACGGTTGCTGCGGCTCGTTACAACGCGCCTTGGCAAAGGTGCCGAACGCGGCCCTTAGGCGTTCCCGAAGGCTGGTTCAAAATGAACTGATATGTGATGCAGCCAAAGGATTGTTGCCCTTTGCCGTTCGAATATTAGCAACCTCTTGACGACCGCCGGCCGCGCTCCAGAATCTCTCACATGGCGCAGAGACAGACTGGCATCGACTTTGGGCTCGAGGTGACGGCAGGCGGCGTCACTCATCTGGAACTGCGCGACGACCGTCGGGGAAGCAACGCGCCGGAGAAGGCAAAGGCGCCGGGCCACGCCACGCCGGTCGACTATGAAGCTGGCAAGGCCACGGTCGGCGGTTTGGTCACAGTCGAAGCGGGCTCCCATCAGGGGATGGAAACGCGCCGCGCCGGTGCTCCGCGATGAGAAAATCCGGGACTGACAATCTCGTCCCGGCCATCAAGAGCCCCGGCGATGCGCCGTCGATGAAGGGCGCAGAGCAGTTCGAGATTTTCCCCGACTACGGCCCGACGATCAACAGGCGCCACATGGTAGCGGCAGCGGTGGTGGCAGTCCCGCTCCTGTTCGGTTTCACTGGCCTTGCCATCCGTTATGCCGCTGTTGCTTCAACATTGGCAGAACCAGGCTTCGGGTCTTATGCTCGTGCGCTCTGCCGATGGGATTGCCACTGGTATGTGGACATTTCCGAACGCGGCTACGAGCGCTTTCCCATCCCGAACCAAAGCAATGTCGGACGATGGGGCTTCTTTCCATTCTACCCGATGCTGGTAGCGGTGATCCGAGCGATTTTTCCTTTCCCCACGATAGTGGTCGCAACCGTCGCTTCACTTGCATGCAGCTACGCCGCATGTCTGGTGGCATGGCCGCTGCTGAAGAAGAACATGCGGGCCTATGTGCTGTACTGCGCTTTTTTGCTTAGTGGCCCGTTCTCCTTCCACTTCACCACTTTCCTTTCCGAACCTCTTTTCGTGCTCCTGACCTCGAGCGTTTTCCTGGCACTCAAACGCTCCAGCTATCCCGCCGCTGGCATCTCGTCAGCGCTCCTCTCGGCAACGCGGCTTGTTGGGGTCCTTGTCGTCTTTGCGACCGTCATTGAAATGTTCCAACAGCATCGGAAAGGGGGCGGCTCACCACTCTCCTTTCCTCGTTGGGTGCTCGGTCGGCCGGATCTGCTCGTCGCTATCTTGATCTCGCCTGCCGGCTTGTTCGCTTACATCCTGTTTTTGTATGTCACTGTCGGCGACGGCTTTGCGTTCCTGCACGTCCAACGCGCCTTTGGACGAGTGGCTGGGAACCCGATCCTGTTTCTGTGGGACGGCCTCTCAGCGTTTCCCAAGACCGGGTGGCTGCCCACGGCGCCGCAATGGAGTGCGCTCGCGGCAATCGCCGGGCTGGCGTTATCAGTCGTGCTGATGGCTCGCAAGCAATATGGCGCTGGTATCTTTTGCGCGATCAGCATTGTCGTGCCATTGATTACGAATCTGGCCTCCATGGTCAGATACGTCATTGGGCTTGCGCCTCTGATACTGTTGATGGCGTTCTTGCTGTCGGCATCGAAACTGACCTGGATAGCCGCTTTGTTTCTCTTCCTGGTCGCCTGCTATTTCATGACGGTGGCATGGATTGGGGGCTACCTTGCTTTGGTCTGACGTCGGCAACCCCTACGCACGCGCGATCTCGCTTGGGGGTTACGCGCTCGCCGCGGCTTTGGCCGTGTCCGAAATCCTCATCCTTGCGCTGGCTCTCCATCCGAATGTCCACCCCGACTATCGGGCCTATTACATCGACCGCACGACAACCTGCCTCAACCGCGATACCGTTGGCAGCTACTCACTCGGCCAGACAGTGTCCTTCCGGTCCGACGGCGCCAAACGGGCTTCCGGCATGAAAGTTTGTGGCTGGTCGGGGCCAGCAGCCGACGGCACACATTCGCTGGGTGAAACCTCGCGGCTTCGCCTGCAGATACCGCCGCTTCGCGACGGCCTAAAGGCAACGCTACAAATGGCCGCTGTCGTTCGTCCGCCACAGATGACCCAGAGGGTGATAATCTCAGTCCATGGCGTATCCGTGCATAAGATCACGCTGTCGGGCACACAACCCATGACCGTCTCGTTCTTCATTGCGCACGCAGCTTGTTCAAACGCCAGCACGTTAGAGATGACGTTTGACTATCTCGACGGGATCCTGCCCAGCAAGGCCGCCAGCAGCATTTACAAACGCTCCATCAAATTGGTGTCGTTTCGACTGGACGCCGTTTAAATATTATCGCCGCTGGCGGGAGCGGTTGCCGTGCCGACCGGGACGGCGATCGGCAAAAACCCACCGGTCAAGAACGAAGAAATTGATGGTGGGAACGAGCAGGCACGTAATCAGGACGGGAACGACGAGCGGCAAGCCCAGCTTCACCGTCATAAGTGCCGGCGCGCCATAGGCAATGGCAAAGCCTGTTGCCGCCAGCAGGAGAAAACGTGGCGCTGTGGTTCGATGCGACCGGCCCGACACGAACGTCAGGTATTTGTGCGCGAGATACGAAAACAAGGCGGCTGCGGCATATGCCCCAAGCGAAGCCTGGACGGGCGTGAAACCGAGCAGTTGCGATTTGGAAAAAGCGGCAACCAAAGCGGCATACAGAATTGTGGCAGAGATGCCGACCATGCCGAATCGTGCCAGCAGCGTGAGCGCGTCGCCGGGAGGCAGGTGCTCAGGCACGCGCACTAGACACATACTGTGCTCCCAACGGCAGGCGGGCGAGCATGCGCTCGACGTTTCGGGCAAACGGTCTGCCTGACGGCAGCAGCAGGAAGTGCTCGGACCGGATGTTCGTGAAGCCTGTCATCTGCAAGAGTGACGCTGTTTTGGCTGCGCTGAGCAGCACGGCATCTCGGTCGAAGGGACACCGGAACACAGCCAGACGCGTCAGCGGGTTATAGGGATTATGCTCGATGATGCAGGCGACACCGCCCGGGCGAAGGACGCGCCGCATCTCGCGTACGAACTCAAGCCAGGAAGCTGGCGGTACATGATGGACGACGCAGCTGGCGAAGGCCAGATCGAAGACGCCCTTGTCGTATGGCAGGGTCAGGCTGGAGCAGACCTTGTACATGACGCCAGGATTTTCCTCCCTGGCACGCAGGATCGAGTCCGGCGAGATGTCGCAGCCGTCCAGGGACGCGAAGGCGCCTTTGAGAAATGGATGGAGAACGCCTACGCCGCAGCCGACATCAAGCGCTCGCACACCAGAGCCATCAGAGCCCAGCCCTCGTTCAACCACAACGCGTCGCAGAAACTCGGCCTTGGCCTTAAGAAAGAAGTCGTGCTTAAGCCCTGAAAATTGGATCGATCCCTGGACTGTCTCGTCATAGATCGATCTATAACTGTCGAAGAGTTCGGACATTGGCCGGCACTCCAATCCGGGATTTTCGAGACGATCGTCGGTTCTTGACGGGAACGGCAGGCATCGCCCGGTCGAAGCCGGTGAGGCGATCGATCACGTAAAGCGGGCGCCGTTTCACTTCGGCGTGGATGCTTCCGACATACATCCCGACTACGCCGGTCATGAAAAGGTTGATGCCGCACAGGAGCGATACAATCATCACGGTCGAGGTCCAGCCGGCAACTACGCCGGTTTCAAAAGCCCAGGCATAAATTGCAAACGCACCAAAGGCGACGGCCAGCGCAGAAATGGCCAAGCCACCCCAGAGCGCCAGGCGCAGCGGCCGTTCCGAGAAGCTGACGATGGCGTGAGCAGCAAGATGCACCATCTTCCAGAATGGATATTTGGTCTGGCCAAGGGCTCGTGCTGGACGTTCGAACGGCACCGCCGCCTGCTTGAATCCCATCCAGCCAAACATGCCCCTGACGAAGCGATCCTGTTCGGGCATCTGTCTGAAAGTTCTCAGCGCTTTGGGGCCGACCAACCGGAAATCTCCAACGTCGCGCGGAATGTCGACGGTCGTCATCTTTTCCAGTAAGCGATAAAAGAGACTTGCCGTGAAGCGCTTGAACAAGGATTCGCCTTCGCGTTTAACGCGCCGGGCATAGACAATCTCGAAACCTTCCTTCCACTTCGCCACCAGATCGAGGACCACCTCGGGTGGGTCTTGGAGGTCGGCATCCATGACGATGACAGCATCCCCCTGGGCGGCGTCCATACCGGCTGTAATTGCTATCTGATGCCCAAAATTGCGCGAAAGCTCGATCAGCCGAAAACGAGGCTCGGCGGCAACCACGCACCGAAGGTATCTGACGCTACCGTCGCGGCTTCCGTCATCAACGAAAATAGCCTCGGTCTCACCGTCCAGCTGGTGGATTAGCAACCTGATGCGCTCGACCAGGCGAGGCAGCACTTGTTCTTCGTTGTATATCGGCAGAACCAGTGAGTAGCGCAGCGACACGTTCGCTCCGGTCCCGGTACCTTGGATCACATTGGCCTCCATGCCGATGAATGAAACGCCAGCCCCAAAGTTCCATAAGACGTTACTAATTTAACAGTTGCCGTAGGCGGGTGGCGAAC
>NZ_RZPF01000406.1:0-5881 GCF_004022735.1 Mesorhizobium sp. M7A.F.Ca.AU.001.01.1.1 | reverse complement strand
ACGCATGGTCGAGGCGCTGAAGGTTTTTGACCGCGATCCGCTGCTGGCAAAGCTCGAAGCGGCCAGCGTGCCGGCGAGCCCGATCAACACGATCGGCCAGATGTTCGCCGACCCGCAGACGATCGCGCGCGGCATGCGGCTCGACCTGGACGACGGCCATGGCAATCTTCTGCCTTCGGTGCGCGCGCCGATGGTGATGTCGGGCACGCCGCTGGTCTATGAGCGCCCCTCGCCGCGCCTGGGCGAGCACACCCAAGAAATCCTTGCCGAACTGGAGAAGTCTGGACAATGAAGACTGGCGGACAACTCATCGTCGACGCTCTCGAAGCCAACGGCACCGACCGCATCTACTGCGTGCCCGGTGAATCCTATCTGGCGGTGCTCGACGCGCTGCACGATTCAGCGATCCGCACCATCGTCTGCCGCCAGGAAGGCGGTGCCGCCATGATGGCCGATTGCCACGGCCGCCTGACCGGCAAGCCCGGCATCTGCTTCGTCACCCGCGGCCCCGGCGCCACCAATGCCTCGGCCGGCATCCACATCGCCATGCAGGATTCGATACCCGTCATCCTGTTCATCGGCCAGGTCGCCGGCCACGCCAAAGAGCGCGAGGCTTTCCAGGAGGTGGATTACAAGAGGTTCTTCGGCGACATCGCCAAATGGGTAGTCGAGATCGACGACGCCTCGCGCATCCCAGAATTCGTCACCCGCGCCTTCGCCGTGGCGACATCGGGCCGTCCCGGCCCAGTGGTGATCTCGCTGCCCGAAGACATGCTGACCAGTGTCGTTGAAGCGCCCGTCGCCTTGCCGCACACACCGGTCGAAACGCGGCCCGGGGAAGCCGAACTCGATGCGCTTGAGAAATTGCTGGCCAAGTCCAAGCGGCCTTTCGTCATCCTTGGCGGCACGCGCTGGGACGCCGAGGCGGTTGCACAAATGCGCGCGATCGCCGAGGCCTGGTCGCTGCCGGTCGGCTGTTCCTTCCGCCGCCAGATGCTGTTCGATCATCTGCATCCGAACTATGCCGGCGATGTCGGCATAGGCATCAACCCGAAGCTGGCCACAGCGATCAAGCAGGCCGACCTCGTGCTGCTGATCGGCGGCCGCATGGGCGAAATGCCCTCCTCGGACTACACGCTGCTGAAAAGCCCCTACCCGGCCCAGACACTGGTCCATGTCCATGCCGATTCCGGCGAGCTCGGCCGCGTTTACAGGCCGGCATTGGCTATCAACGCCTCGCCGTCCGCCTTCGTCGACGCTTTCGCCAAACGCAAGCCGGCCTCCGCACCCGTCTGGGCAGCCGAGACGCCAAAGCTGCATGCCGCCTATCTCGACTGGTCGACACCACCCGAAAGCGGCCCCGGCCCGGTCCAGATGGGCCCGATCATGAACTATCTCGAAAAGATGCTGCCCGACGACGCCATCCTCACCAACGGCGCCGGCAATTATGCCACCTGGGTGCATCGTTTCCATCGCTTCCGCCGCTTCGCCACTCAAGGTGCGCCGACGTCAGGCTCGATGGGCTATGGCACGCCTGCGGCAGTCGCCGCCAAAGAGCTGTTTCCAGAGCGCACCGTGGTCGCTTTCGCCGGCGACGGCTGCTTCCTGATGAACGGGCAGGAATTCGCCACTGCCGTGCAATACGACCTGCCGATCGTCGTCGTCGTCGTCAACAACGGCATCTACGGCACCATCCGCATGCATCAGGAGCGCGAATATCCCGGCCGCGTGGTGGCCACCGACCTCAAGAACCCCGATTTCGCGGCTCTCGCCCGCGCCTATGGCGGCCATGGCGAAACGGTTGAGAAGACGGCGGACTTCGCCCCGGCCTTCGAACGCGCCCGCGCCAGCGGCAAGCCGGCGATCGTCGAGATCAGGCTCGACCCCGAAGCGATCACCCCGACCCGGACGATGACCCAGATCCGCGACAAGGTTTGAGGGCCGACCGGGGCAAGTCGAGTTCCTTCACGCCCCCTCTGCCCTGCCGGGCATCTCCCCCTCAAGGGGGGAGATTGGCAGTTTCGTCGTCTCGCCCTTCTTCCAACACTGGCGATTGGCGAAACCCGAAGTACATTCGATCTCCCCCCTTGAGGGGGAGATGTCCGGCAGGACAGAGGGGGGCGCTGTCCTGCCAACCTTCAACGGTCAGCTACTTCGCCTTCTCGATCTGGCCGCGGACCTCCCCATTCGGGTTCGCTTTGGTGTGGACGTTGACGTAATACTTGCCGGCCTCAAGGTCAGCCGCCTGGGCATCAGTGAGCGTCTCCGACCCCTTGATCGGGCTCTTGAGTTTTTTGAACGGGATGACAGGGTCGGCGTTTTCACCCATCGCCGCAGGGCCATGGATATGCGCGGCCGTCGCCGGTCCGCTGAGGCCGGAATATTTGACGTTCCAGTTGAGCTTCTTCTTGGTCGTGTCGAAGGTGAAAGTGGCTGTGCCCTTACCCTTCGTGGTGACGGGCGGGCTCTGCTGGCTGCCGTCTAGTGTCGCCTTGAACTTTTCCATGGCTGCCAGGGCGGGCGATGCGAACAGGAAAGCGGTCGAAATGGCCAGCGCCGACAGCGCCGGTAAGAAGGATTGGGTGCGCATGAAGAACCTCCGATTGACTGTGCACGCGTCGCGGCTCCCCGGCGCGCGCATGCGCCAACGGAACGGCCTGGCGGCACAATGTATCCAACCACACGTTTTTGTGATGACGTATAGAGATCCTAGGGCCGTCCTGTCCGGCTTCAGCGATAGCGGTCAGACCGCCGCCAGCGCCTGCGTCAGGTCGGCGATCAGATCGTCCGGATGCTCGACGCCGATCGACAGCCTGACCGTGGTCTCCAGCACGCCGATGCGCTGGCGCACCTCGAAGGGAATGCCCGAATGGGTCATGGCCGCGGGGTGACTGGCCAGCGATTCCGTTCCGCCGAGGCTCACCGCCAGCTTGAAGATCTGCAATCCGTTGAGGAAGGCGAAAGCCGCCTTCTCCCCGCCCTTGATGTCGAAGGAGAAGGTTGATCCGGCGCCGCTGCATTGCGCCCTGTAGGCGCGGCCGGCCGGCGTATTCTCGCCCAGAAACGGCAGGTAGTGCACCTTGTCGACCTTGGCGTGGTCGCGCAGGAATTCGGCGATCAGGCGAGCATTGTCGTTGGCCCGCTCCATGCGGATCGACAGCGTCTCCAGCGAGCGGCCGAGCATCCAGCAGGAATGCGGGTCGAGCTGCGTGCCGATCGCGCCGCGCAGCGCCTTGATCGGCTTGGTGATAGCCTTGCTGCCCATGGCGGCACCCGCGATCAGGTCGGAATGGCCGCCGACATATTTGGTCAGCGAATAAACCGACACGTCGGCACCATGTTCGATCGGCCGCTGGAACACCGGACCCAGCAATGTGTTGTCGCACACGATGATCGGCGTTGACCCTTGGCTCGCGCCGATCTCGTCGGCGATCTTGCGCATCAGCGCGAGGTCGACCAGGCTGTTGGTCGGGTTTGACGGCGTCTCGATCAGGATGACCGACACGCGGCCTTTCGCGACGGCCGCGTCGGCGGCCGTGCGCACCGCCGGCTCGTCCACGCCATCCGCGAAACCGACAGCACCGATGCCGAAACCGGAGAGCGTGCGCGTCAAAAGCGTCTCCGTGCCGCCGTAGAGTGGCTGCGAATGCAGGATGACGTCGCCCGGACGGGCATAGGCGAGCAGCGTCGTGGCGATCGCCGACATGCCCGATGAAAACAGGATGCAGGCATCCGTCCCCTCATAGATCGCCAGCCGGTCCTCGACGATCTCGCTGTTGGGATGATTGAAGCGCGAATAGACCAGGCCGGAGGCGGTGCCGCTCGGCGGCTCCTTCCTGCCGGAGGTGTAGTCGAAGAAGTCGCGTCCCTCCTCCGCCGACTTGAACACGAAGGTCGAGGTCAGGAACACCGGCGGCTTGACGGCGCCCTCCGAAAGCTGCGGATCGAAGCCATAGCTCAGCATCAGCGTCTCCGGGTGGAGCTTGTGGTTGCCGATATGGGTTTTCGACGGGCGTGGCGCGGTCATGGCTTTTCCTGCCTGTTCGACTGAAATAGTGAACGGCAATTTATGCGATCTCGTTCCGCCAGTCCTTGCTATTTTTGGGCTCACATGGCTGCATCCCCGCAACAAATTGCCTGGAGAGACCGAAAGTGCAGCAGAAGATAGCCGACGATTTCGACCTGAAAATCCTGCGTGAGCTGCGGGCCGACGCCCGCATCACCAACAACGAGCTTGCCGAGCGCATCGGCCTGTCGCCGTCGCCCTGCCTGAGGCGGGTGCGGCGGCTGGAGGAGACCGGGGTCATCAGAGGCTACACCACGCTGGTCGATCCCTCAGCCTTCGGCTGGAGCATGGTCGCCATCGCCACCATCCGGCTCAGCCGCCAGAACGAAGACGAGATCGTGATGTTCGAGGACGCGATCCGCGGCTGGGAAGAGGTGCTGGAATGCCACCTCGTCACCGGTTCGCGCGACTATGTGCTGAAAGTGGTGACGGGAAGCCTCGAACAATACGAGCGCTTCATCAAGGAAAAGATCGCGCGGCTGAAATGCGTCGCCTCGATCGAGACCAGCTTCGTCATGAACACCATAAAGGAACGGCGCCTCTGACATTTCTGCCGGAGGCGCCGCTTTCTGGATAGATGTGTTGCCGGCTAGGCTTACTTGACCGCTTTGTCGGTGATGGCGGTGGTGTAGGCGCCGGTCGGCTCCTTGGTGATGATCTTCTGGTCGAGCAGCGCCTTGGCGGTGCGCTCGTAGGTCGCCGGGTCAAGCTTGCCGTCGGCATTGTCGATCAGCTTGGCGACTTCGCTCATCATGCGCTTCTGGTGGTTCTCGTCCTGGCCGCCGCCGTCCATGACGATGCCTGCGGCTTCGTCATTGTTGTCGATGGCATATTTCCAGCCCTTCATCGAGGCGCGCACGAAACGCACCATCTTGTCTTCGAAGGCCGGATCCTTGAGCTTGTCTTCGGACGCATAGAGCCCGTCCTCGAGCAGGTCGTTGCCCATGGCCGAGTAGTTGAACACGGTCAGCTGTTCCGGCTTGTAGCCGGCGTCGATCAGTTGCCAGTATTCGTTGTAGGTCATGACCGAGATGCAGTCCGCCTGCTTCTGGATCAGCGGCTGCACGTCAAAACTCTGCTTGAGCACCGTGACGCCGTCCGGGCCGCCCTCGGTCTTCAGGCCGAGCTTGTTCATCCAGGCGTAGAACGGATACTCGTTGCCGAAGAACCAGACGCCGAGCGTGTGACCTTTGAAGTCGGCTTCGGTCTTGATCGGGCCGTCCTTCGGGCAGACCAGCTCCATGCCGGCCTTCTTGAACGGCTGGGCGATGTTGACCAGCGGCACGCCCTTTTCGCGGGCAGCCAGCGCACCGCCCATCCAGTCGACGATAACGTCGGCACCACCGCCGGCGATCACCTGCTCGGGCGCGATATCGGGACCGCCCGGCTTGATGTCGACGTCGAGACCCTCGGCCTCATAGAAACCCTTGGCCTTGGCGACATAGTAGCCGGCAAACTGGGCCTGCGTGACCCATTTCAGCTGCAACGTCACCTTGTCGGCGGCCATTGCCTGGAAAGCGGCAAGCGACATCGCGCCAGCCAGAACGGGAATAATCAGTCTTTTCATTTTGTTACCCTCTGAAGTTAGTGCCCTAAACCCACCGCCCCTATCCACCACGGACAGAGGGATGCCAAAACGTGACGGCTCTTTCGACAAGAGCGACCACGCCATAAAAGACCGAACCCGCAAGTGCTGCAACTGCGATTTCGGCCCAGACCATGTCGATGTTCATCCGCCCGACCTCGGTCGAGATGCGGAAGCCCATGCCGACGACAGGCGTGCCGAAGAACTCGGCAACGATGGCGCCGATCAGC
>NZ_RZPF01000405.1:0-5886 GCF_004022735.1 Mesorhizobium sp. M7A.F.Ca.AU.001.01.1.1 | reverse complement strand
CAGGGCAATCGCCGCCGTCGGCGATGTCGACGTGCATGTCCGCTGGCGGCCGTTCCAGCTCGATCCGACCATTCCGCCTGAAGGCAAGGACCGGCGCGAATACATGCTGGCAAAATTCGGCAGCGACGAGCGTATCCGCGAGATTCACGACCGCATCGAGCCGCTGGGCGAAGCGGAAGACATTTCCTTTGCCTTCGACGCCATCAAAGTGGCGCCGAATACGCTGGATGCGCACCGGCTGATCCGCTGGGCAGGGGCCGCCGGCGAAGCCATTCAGAACAGGCTTGTACGGCGGCTGTTCCAGCTGAATTTCGAGGAAGGCGCTGACATCGGCGACCATGCCGTGCTGGTCGAAGCCGCGCGCGAGGCTGGCATGGATGCGTCCGTGGTCGCCTCGCTTTTGCCGACCGAGGCCGATGTCGAGGCGGTGCGCACCGAGATCGCCACCGCGTCGCGCATGGGCATTTCTGGTGTGCCGTGCTTCCTGCTCGAGGACAAATACGCCGTCATGGGCGCGCAGGATGCCGATACGCTGGCCGATGCCATTCGCCAGGTGGCGGCCGCCAAGGCGCGCGGCGAACTGGACAAGGCCGGCTGAGGCCGGCCGGCCTCTCCTCTCCGCGACAGCGGCAGACGTTACTTCGCCGTCGCCTTGGCCTTGCTGATGAAAAATCCATGGCCGTTCGTGGCCGTGCAGGTCAGTCCCTTGGTTGACGACTGGCACGAGAACGGCCCGGCGCTCCAGCTGTTGCCGTAGCCAAGCTTATCGACATCGCTGCAGCAGCCCTGCTCGCCTGGGTTCTTGATCAGCGTTGCTGGCCCCTTCGGACCCAGGATAATCGTAAGGTAGCTCGGCTCGACGCGCGAGCAGCTCAGTTCCGGGCCGCCATCCCTCGGCTCATAGGTGCCGGTGCCGCCTTTGGGCGTGTAGATGCAGCCGATGTTGCCGGACGGCGTGTTGAACTCGATCTGGCCCTCGGCGCTGGCCGGAATGCTTTGCTCGCCGGCATGCGCCAAAGGTACAAAGGCAAAGAGGGACAGGATTGCGGCCGCGCGTGCAAGCATTGGGAGCTTCCTTGTTGAAGAACCGGACATGCATGAGTGTCGCCGATGCCGGGCAAGGTTCAATCCCAGGCGGATGAATTGTCAAACGCAGTCCCTCAGCCGATCCGACAAGACGGAACGCGCCGCTCGATCGATTCTCTCGTCAATTCCTGCCCCCGGCAGGGACGACCCCGGCAATCCTGGCGAGTCACGAGCCGCAGATTTTCGAGCTCTTTGAGCCGTCCACAGTGAGAAAACCGGTCGCTCGATACGATTTCGAGTTCACGAAACCGTGTGAAAGCCTTCCCTAGGGGAAGCCGTGCCAACGCCACGCCCTCGATATATCAAGCCCATGAAATTAAAAGCAATATCCGGATTTTTGTCGACTGTTGTCGCTATATTTCAGCATGTAATCTGTTGCCTCACGGCAACGGCTGCCGGGGCAATCCGGTCGGCCCGGTTTTAAATTAATGGAAAATGATCAATTGGTGTTACCATCCGTAACAAAAGAAAAAAGGTTTGGGCGGGATAGTGATTCGGGTCGGTAGACCATCGCAAGAGTCAGTACCGGAAAAAACACCTCGCGATGCCGCAGGGCGATCGCTTCTGACGCCGGTGTCGTCGATGCGCAGCTTCTGGGGCCTGATGCGGGCCTACTGGGTTTCCGACCGCTGGAAGGAAGCCTGGACGCTGACGCTGGTGATCGCGCTGCTCACGGCGTTGTCCAGCAAGGCCGGTGTCTGGTTCGCCGAAGCCTC
This sequence comes from Mesorhizobium sp. M7A.F.Ca.AU.001.01.1.1, assembly GCF_004022735.1. Lineage (NCBI taxonomy): Bacteria > Pseudomonadati > Pseudomonadota > Alphaproteobacteria > Hyphomicrobiales > Phyllobacteriaceae > Mesorhizobium > Mesorhizobium sp. M7A.F.Ca.AU.001.01.1.1. The sequence continues at coordinate 4,084 of NZ_RZPF01000405.1, read as the reverse complement.
GGGCGAACTGGTCAATTCCATCGCCTTCTTCCATGACGCCGCCAACACCACGCCGCTTCGCTCGCTTTTGGTCAATGCCGGCGTCCTCGTGCTGCTGGTCGTACTCAAGGACGCTGGCTTCACCGGCATCCGCAACCTTGTCTCGGCGACGTTGCACCGCAAATGGCGCGGTTGGCTGGACAGCCGCTTCAATGAAGCGCTGCTGGACGGCAATCATACGCATTTCCATGCCCAGCACGCGTCGACCGGCAGCGGCGCACCGGCCCCCGACAATATCGACCAGCGCGTCCAGGAATCCATCAAGGACATGACCGGTGGCGCCATCGGGCTCGCCATGGGCGTGCTTGGCGTTGCCACATCGCTCTATTTCGTCGGCCAGAAGCTGCTCGAAAACTCCGTCGAGGTGAAGGGGCTGGAATTCCTCGGCAGCTATGGCAGCGCCATCCTCGCCTTCCTGGCCGTCGCCACCTACGTGCCGCTGAACACTTGGATCGCGGTCAAGCTCGGCGGCCTGCTCGAGCGCCTCAATGTCAGGATGCAGCAGGCCGAGGGCAGCTATCGCGGCGAGCTGACGACATTCCTGCGCCGCTCCTTCCATGTCGCGGCGTCTCAGGGCGAAGGCGTGCAAAGGACCATGCATGGCCGGCTTTATGTCGACATCGACGGCACCTGGACGCGGCTGAACATCGTCAACACCGTCTACATGTCGTTCGAGCTGATCTACAATTTCATCGGTGCCCGCATTGTCGCCTACGGACCGGGCCTGGTGCCGTTCATCCACAACGGTCTCGACCTCAAGGGCTACATAACCGGCTCCGAGCTGGTCAATTCGCTGATCGGCCAGTGTTCCTGGTTCATCCACGTCATGCCCGCCATCGCCACGTTGCGCGCCAACAGCCAGCGTGTCACCGAGCTGGCCAATGCGATCGAGAATGTCCAGCATCCGCAGGAATTCTACAGCCAGACCGGCCGCTCCGACTTCCACTATGCCAGCCAGAACCCGGTTTTCGGCCTGACCATCCAGAAGCTCGAACTGGCGCATCAGGGCGAGGACGCGACGCCCTTTCTCAGCGCCGCCAATCTGCGCTTCCGGCGCGGCGAATGGACTTTCCTGAAAGGCGAGTCCGGTTGCGGCAAGACCTCGCTGATCAAGGCGATCAACGGCCTGTGGCCCTATGGCCGCGGCACCATCGTCTTCCCAGAGGGCGTCAAGAGTTTCTATGCCGCCCAGGAGGTCAAGCTGCAGCCTGTGTCGCTGAAGCAACTGGTCTGCCTGCCCGGCTCCGAGCACGACCATGGCGATGCGCAGGTGGCGTCGGCGCTGCACAAGGCGGGGCTCGGCGACTTTATCGAGCACATGGCCGACGAAAGCCGCGAAGGCAAAAGCTGGGACCAGGTTCTGTCGGGCGGCCAGAAACAGAAGCTGGTGGTGGCCCGCATCGTGCTGCAGCAGCCGGGATTGCTGTTCCTCGACGAGGCGACCGGCGCGCTCGACCCCGATGGCAAGGTCGCCTTCCACCAGGCCATCAAGGACAACTGCCCCGATGTCACGGTGATCTCCGTCATGCACGAGGCGGTGGCGCCGAGATCGATGACGGGCAGCGAATTCTATCACAGCATCGTCGCGATCGCCGACGGCGTCGCCACCAAGAAGCCGCTGGTTCCGACCCTGCCCGCCGAACTCACCACCATTCTGGTGCAGCCAAGGCCGGTCCCAAGGCCGGTCGAAGACAAGTGGCTGCGCTTCTCGCGCCGGCTGAAGCAGAAATAACGGTTATTCCACCCCGGTCTGCCTGGTCGAACGGCGGCCGGTGATCACAGTCTCGCGATCTTGCCCGCTCGTCGGCATTTTCCCTCCTCACCGCGATTGACACGGCGAGGCGCGCTCCTATGTTGCGCCCGCTTGCAGACAATCAAACGCGAACCCGCAAGCGGAAAGGTCACCGCGCCATGCCTGGCGACAGTCACAGTCGAACGCAACAGCCGTCCGCCCTGACGTGACCTCACATGGTTCATGTCCTGCCGGACGGCAAGGAGTGAGCCATGAACGAATTTACCACGGTGGCAAGCGACGAGGCCGTCGCGATTGCCCGTATCCTAGCCAACGATCACGTCGCCGACATTGTCGAGGCCCTGAACAGGGAGCCTCGAGAGACCGCGACGGAACTGCTCTGTGAAGTGACGTTCGAACGTCTGGTCGAGATCTTCGATCAGCCGGAACTCGACGGCGCGTCGGAACGCATGGAGGCGCTGCCGCGCGCCAAGGCGGGCAAGCTGCTCACCGCCATGTCGGTCGACCGGGCAGCCGACATCCTGCGCGAGCTGGAAGAGCCGGCGCGTTCCGAGCTGCTTGGCGGACTTGCGCCGCCGCTGCGCGCAACGCTGCTCTCCATCCTCGGCTATCCCGAAGGCAGTGCCGCATCGATCATGACGACGGAGTTCGTCAGCGTGCCCTCGGACTGGAGCGTCGGGCAAACGCTCGACTACATCCGCAAGGTGGAGCGGACGCGCGAGACCGTCTATGCGATCTATATCGTCGATCCGCAAACGCACCTGCTTGTGCGCTCGACGGGCCTGCGCCGGCTGATCACCGGTGAGCCGGACGATTCGATCATGACGGTGGCGCCGGATCATCTTCCGATGACGGTCGGCCCGCTGACCGATCGCGAAACGCTGGCGCAGACGATCTCCAAATACGATCTGCTCGCCGTTCCGGTCGTCGACCATGGCAAGATCCTCGGCATCGTCACCATCGACGACATCATCGACACGATGATCGCGGAGACGACCGAGGACGTGCACCGTTTCGGCGGCATGGAGGCGCTGGACGAGCCGTACATGAAGATGAGCTTCCTCGCCATGATCAGGAAACGCGGCGGCTGGCTGTGCGCGCTGTTCATCTCGGAGATGCTGACGGCCAACGCCATGCAGAGCTATGAGGGCGAGCTGGAGAAGGCGATCGTGCTGACGCTGTTCATCCCGCTGATCATGAGCTCCGGCGGCAATTCCGGCTCGCAGGCGACCTCGCTGGTCATCCGCGCGCTGGCCTTGCGCGAGATCGGCCTTGGCGACTGGTGGCGGGTGGCGCTGCGCGAGCTGCCCACCGGCCTGGTGCTGGGCGCCATGCTCGGTGTGGTCGGCGTCTGCCGCATCGCGCTCTGGCAGTATATGGGCTTCTACGACTATGGCCCGCACTGGCCGCTGATCGCCACCACGGTGGGTGCTGCACTGGTCGGCATCGTCACCTTCGGTTCGCTGTCGGGGTCGATGCTGCCGTTCGCCTTGAAGCGCATCGGCTTCGACCCGGCCAGCGCATCGGCGCCGTTCGTTGCCACGCTGGTCGATGTCACCGGGCTGGTGATCTATTTCTCGGTGGCGCTGGTGATCCTGCGCGGCACGCTTCTGTAGCAACCATCTCCGCCGTGGCATGACCTTGCCGCGGCGGAGTTCCTCAACCAGGATTTGCCGTCAATCGACCCGCTCGCCGTCCTTCACGCGATAGGTCGGCTTGTACATGGTGACCAGTTCTTCCGCCGCTGTCGGATGCACGGCCATCGTACGGTCGAAATCGTCCTTGGTCAGGCCGGCCTTCAGCGGGATGCCGAGAAGCTGCGCCATCTCGCCGGCGTCCGGCCCCAATATGTGGGCGCCAAGCACTTTCTTCGACGCGCCATCGACCACCAGCTTTATCAGCATCTTCTCGTCGCGCCCGGACAGGGTGTGCCGCATCGGCCGGAATGTGGCGCGGTAGATCTCGATGTCGGAAAAGCGTTTGACGGCGTCGTCCTCCGACAGGCCGACAGTGCCGATCTCGGGCTGTGAAAAGACGGCGGTCGCGATCGTCTCGTGATCGGGAGCGGTCGGATTTCCCTTGAAGGCGGTTTCGATGAAGCACATCGCCTCATGGATCGCCACCGGCGTCAACTGCACGCGGTTGGTGACGTCGCCGATTGCCCAGATGTTGTCGACATTGGTGCGGGAATATTGGTCGACGGCGATGGCGCCGGTCTTGGTCATCTCCAGTCCGATGCCTTCCAGGCCCATATTCTCGGTGTTGGGAATGCGGCCGATGGCCAGCATCACC
>NZ_RZPF01000404.1:0-5889 GCF_004022735.1 Mesorhizobium sp. M7A.F.Ca.AU.001.01.1.1 | reverse complement strand
GCCTGGCCCCGCCCGTCACCAGCGCCGTGACAGTGGCTTTGCTCATATGGTGTCAATCCTCAATTTCGGCCCGAAAAAGCAGTGCCGGCGAAATATGGCCCGGCATGCGTTAAATGGTGTTCGCACCTTGGGCAGCATTGTGGCGAAACGGCCGTTTGGGCATCTTGGCCCGCCCTGGACTCAGGCGTGCCCGACCGCAATATAGGGTGCTGGAGTCCTTGCACCAAGCGGTGTGCAGCGCAGCACCGGATGGTTCCTGCCATTTCGCTGTTGCGAAGATGCAACGTCAAGGTTCTGCCTCATTTGCGCCGGGGAATGACCCAAGTTCAGGTTCGCTTCAGCCGCATTTTGACACGACATTTGGAACCGACGAACGCCAGATCCGTTTCCCCCCCGGACGGGTCGATGGCGATCGTGAGAAACAAGCCTGTGTCCTGTGGCTTAAGGAGTAAAGAACAATGCAAGCCAATCTCAAATTCGCACGGCCGCTGGCCGTTGCGCTCGGGCTCTTCGCCCTCAGCGGAACTGCCTATGCTGCTGACGTGGTTTCGGAAGAGCCGCCGGCACCTGCGCCGATCGCTGAACTTCCCGTCGCTTCGTGGGCCGGCCCCTACGCCGGTCTCAACGTCGGCTATGGCTTCAGCGGCCATACCAAGGAAAAGGATCGGGGTGTTGACAATGTTGACGTCGGCACCAAGGGCTTCGTCGGCAGCGTCTTCGGCGGCTATCAGTGGCAGCAAGAGAACTTCGTCTACGGCGCTGAAGCCGAACTCGGCTACAACGGCGTCAAGGGCGACGATTCTGGCGTCAATTCCAAGGCCGGCTTCGAGGGTTCGTTGCGAGCCCGTCTCGGCTATGCCGTGACCCCCGAAATCCTGCTCTATGGCACCGGCGGTCTCGCCGGAAGAAGCCTGAAGGTCGAAGACGACGTATACGGTTCGGACCGCGCCACGTTGCTCGGCTGGACCGCCGGTCTCGGCACCGACATCAAGCTGACCGACAATGTCTTCGGTCGTGTCGAGTATCGTTACACCGACTTCGGCAGCAAGAGCTTCGATGGCATCGGCAAGGTCAAGGCCACCGACAACCGCGTCACCTTCGGCGTCGGTATGAAGTTCTAAGTCGTTCAAGCCACGACACGAAAAAGCCGGGCCTCGCGCCCGGCTTTTTTTATGCTCGCGTGATTTCCGGGTAAATCTATTCGGGTAATGGGCGGTCAACCGGGAATGCAGGGCTTCAGTTCTGGAAACTTCTCGTCGAAGCGTGCCGCCCACCGCGTCAGCCGGGCGCGACCCTTCTCCCATTTCCCGGCAAAGCGCAGCGCGAGATAGCCAAGGCAGGCGCGCAGCGCCATCTGGCCGGCGGTGATCTTTTTCGGCAGCTTCGGCGGGTTGGCGTTGAGCAGGTCGAGTGCCGCCGTGATCTTCGCCCACTGGCGATCGAGCCAGGGCTGATAGACCATCTCCTCAGGCCGCGTGCGCCGTTCATAGACCATCGACAGCGCACAGTCGCAAATGCCGTCGGCCAATGCCTCCAGCACTTCTGCCTCGAGCCGCTTGTCGGGATTGCGTGGAAAAAGCGCGCTCTTCGACAAACGGTTGAGATGCTGGGTGATGGCGCGACTGTCATGGATGGAGCGACCGTCGTCGAGCACCAGAACCGGAATCTTGCCGAGCGGGTTGGCGATCATCAAGTCGGCCGGCTTCTCCTCGGTCTTGATCGGCACCAGATCGACAGCGATGCCGGCATAGGCTGCCGCCATTCGTACCTTGGAACTGTAGGGAGAAGACGACGCATAGAGCAGTCTGGGCATGATCCGTTTCCTGTTTTGCAGGCCGGCAGTGTTGACCGATCGGGCGCGATCGGGCAATGGCCAGAAGCGGAAAACCCAGCCGCCAGAGCGACGCAGCGGCCAGGGCCGTTTAGCGAGCGCTCCATGAAGACGGTGCTTCATCACCATGGTTGCCGGGATCGCGCGAAGCCGCCAGCCGACTGGCAAGACCGACGAGCCTCGCGCCGATGTTTCATCACCCGCATGAATGACACGAAAAAAGCCCCACCGGACTCCGCCCTATGGCGAAGTCCTGGGAGCTGCGAAAAGATATCCTCCGTCCGCCTCTGTTCTCGCCTTCCGACTGCCTAAACAACGAGCGGGGCGCCCTGTGAGGCACCCGCCCTTGACTGTTTCGGCACCGCCCCCGGCGAGGGAAGCGCGACTACTTCTTGCCGGCCTTCGCGGGCGCTGCCTTCGGCTTGGCCGCAGGTGCCGCTTTCTTCACCGGCGCTGAAGATTTCGCTGCCGCAGCCTTCTTTGCCGGAGCAGCCTTGGCAGCCGGCTTCTTGGCTGGTGCAGCCTTGGCAGCCGGTTTCTTGGCAGGTGCTGCTGCCTTCTTCGCTGCGGGTTTCGCCGCAGCTTTCGCTGCAGGCTTCTTGGCCGGTGCCGCCTTGGCAGCCGGCTTTGCCGCTGCCTTGGCGGGTGCCGCCTTCTTCACTGCCGGTTTCGCCGCAGCTTTCGCTGCCGGCTTCTTGGCCGGTGCTGCTTTTGCCTTGGCCGCCGCGGCCTTCGGCTTGGCAGCGGGTGCTGCTTTCTTCACTGCAGCTGCGACCTTTGCCGTCGCTGCTTTTGCGGGTGCTTTCTTTGCCGGTGCCTTGGACGCCGGCGCTTTGGATGACTGCTTAGCCATGCGATGCCCCTTCCTTTGTGCCGACGGCCGTAATGACCCGGCGCGCTCATGCATATCTGACTCGCGGCTTGCTAGCCAGCGAAGCAATAGACTGATTTTCGCAGCTTAAATTTCGGTTACGATCGGCACATGATCGTGCTGATCGTCGCAGAAATTCACTTCTGATCTTCGACCATTGGCTAGAATGTGTCGCCGACATTCTCCACACTCCGCGGAAGCGCTCCTCTCGTGAAGCTCCGAAGATCAGCGAGCAGCTTTGCGTGTCGATCGTCGGTCGCCGATATCATGACCGCTGCCTCATCGGTGCGATCATCTCGTGCAGGCGGACGATCTATACTGCAATGCGACAGCCGATCGGTGCATCGTCTTGTCAAGCACGAACGCAGATCGGCCTGCTCGTGAATTGACAGATAACTCTACATGGCAGAGTATTCTGTACAGCATGCTGGAGCATTTCAATGTCGATCGCACAGGAGCAAGCGGCGCTGTCGCCGTTCGAGATTGCCAAGACGGTCCGCCACGGCGGCAGCATGGTTGTCGGCGGCCTCCGGCTTGGCTGCGCCGGAGCCAATCGATGAGTGCCGACGAAATCATCCACCAGAGCACTCGGCTCAGGATCATGGCGGCGCTGAGCATGCTGGAAAGGCGGCAAACGCTGGATTTCACCGGGCTGAAAGCCATCGTGGACGTCACCGACGGCAATCTCGGTGCGCATCTCGATACGCTGGCCAGGGCTGGTTATGTCGACATCGAAAAGCTGTTCGTCGGCCGCCGGCCGCAGACGCGCGTCAGGGCGACGACGAGCGGACGGCGCGCGTTCCGCGGCCATGCCGCATTCCTGCGCAAGATCCTCGATCAGGCCGAGGCGGCGGCGCGCAGGAAATAGCGTGATGACTGGGCAATCCGCTCAGCGCGCGGCAACAACGGCAACGCCGGCGCCGATCATCACACCGCCCGCCGCGCGGTTCACCCGGCGTACGATCCTTGGTGTGCGCAACAGGCTGCGGGCGCGACCGGCGAGGACGACATGACCGCCGATCACCACGACCTCGACGGCCACGATCACCATCATCAGCACACCGAGATGACCTGCGTCGAGCGATGCGCCGACGACGCTAGGCAACAGCGCAATGTAGAACAACGGCATTTTCGGATTGCCAAGATTGAGCGCGATGCCGGTGGCAAAAATCATCAACAGCCCTCGCCGTCCTGAGATGGGCTGCAGTTCGGGAATGACGGGCGCCGCCATCCACAGCCTGATGCCCGTCCAGACCAGATAGGCCGCTCCACCATAGCGAAGCACCGTCATGACGATCGCCATCTTGGCGGCGACGATCGACAGGCCGAAGGCGGCGAGGATCAGGAAGATGAGGATGCCGACCACGGTGCCGGCACCGTAGGCGATGCCCGACGCGGCGCCATTGGAGATTGTGCGCGCGACGATCGTCATGTTGTCCGGACCCGGGCTGGCAGCGAACACGAAGAAGGCGGCCGCAAAGGCAAGCGAGGTCGCGAGATCCATGAAAACTCCCGAGGGTAATGCCGCTCTCGGGAGTCCAGACTAGCCGGTTTACCTGTCGGCGCCATCAGGAAAATCGAGAAACTGCGCGATGCGCATTTCCGTCACGGCTGATAGCCGAGGCAGATGGCGCCGAGCGCGACGATGGCGCAGGCGCCGACCCGCCGCGGCGTCAGCACCTCGCCGAGGAACAGACGTCCGATGAAGGCCGCGAAGACGACGCTGGTTTCGCGGATCGCGGTGATCGGACCGGCCGGTCCGAGCGCGAAGGCCGCGACCACGACACCGTAGGCCAGAAGTGCAAACAGGCCGCCGCCCAGCGCCTTCCAGGTTTCCGGCGCACCCAGGTCGACTGTGAGCCGGCCACGGCAGGCGACGAAGGCCGCCGGCAGCAACGCGCCGTAGATCACCAGCACCCATGCGGTATAGGCACCGGCGTTTCCCGCCGCCCGAACGCCGAGCGCATCGACCGTCGCATAGGCGGCGATGATCGCTCCCGTTGCCAGCGCATAGAGTATCGATGTCGTGGCGGCCCTGCCCCTTCCGAGAGAAAGGCCCATGATGCCGCCCGCGACCAGCGCGACACCGATGGTCTGCGGCAGAGTGAGCTGCTGGTTGGCCAGGAAGAACTCGCCGAGCGTGACGAGCAGCGGCACGCTGCCGCGAACGATCGGATAGACCTGTCCCAGCTCGCCATATCTGTAGGCGGCCACCAGAAACAAACTGTAGCCAACCTGCAGGCAGGCCGAGAGCACAATGTAGGACCAGGCCGGCGCGGCCGGAAGGGCGTGGAAGAAGGCTAAGGGGATGGCGAGCGCCGTACTGGAAAAGCTCATGACGGTGACGGTCCACAACCTGTCGGCCCCCGTGCGCAGGAACGCGTTCCAGGTTGCGTGCAGGATCGCCGCAAACAATGCGAGCCCGATGACCAGCGGGCTCATTGGGACTTACGCGAAGCAGCGACGATGCCCATGGCCGCCTTGCGGGCGTCGCGAATGGCGGCGTCGGCCGGCCCCATCTGCGCCAGCAAGGTCGCACCTTCGATCAGCATAAGCAGTGTCGCCGCCACGCTTTCGGCGCGGCCGCGCGGCATCATCTCTTCGAGGATAGACCGCATGCGCCGCTTGAGGCCGTTCTTCTGCCTGACAACGGCCTTGAAAACCGGATGCCCGGGATCGCCGAACTCGGCCAATGCATGTGCGAACAGACAGCCATGGAAATCGGCGCTGCGGAACCAGAGTGCATGCCAGTCAAAAATCCTTCCGATTTTCTGTTCCGGCGGAATGCCCTCCTGGGCGAGCCGGTCGAGCTGGCGGTCGAAACGCATAGCGCGATAGTCGAGCACCTCGACGATCAATTCGTCCTTGCTGGGGAAGTGGCGATACATCGTCATCTTGGCCACATCGGCTTCGGCGATGATCCGGTCGATACCCGTCGCATGGAAGCCGGCGCGCTTGAACAGCACGTAGGCCGTTTCAACGACGTGCTGGCGCTTATCGGAAACGGGCGATGGTGTCATGGCGCATACCGAGTGGTGAGACAGGTCTGTCTCATACATATGCGACGGATCGCGCCAGCTGTCAACGCGGCACGAAAAACGCCTGCAGCCGATCAAGCCACAGGCGCGAAAGAGATTGGAAGGGGAAACCGGGTTTAGCGCAGAATGCGGCAGCGGCCGTTGTAGAC
>NZ_RZPF01000403.1:0-5918 GCF_004022735.1 Mesorhizobium sp. M7A.F.Ca.AU.001.01.1.1 | reverse complement strand
AGATTGAACCAAATCGGCGTCTGATCCGTTGTCACCCGCGAAAATGGCTTGGAGTGACAGAATGGAATGGAAACGGACCAGGGAGCCTGCCGACGCATGGCACATGACGGACGATCTGCATGTCGAGCACGGCAAGGGCGATCCGTTCGCGGCGGCTATCCGCGCCACCCGCATGTCGATGATCATTACCGATCCCCGACAGCAGGACAATCCTATCGTGTTCGCCAATGACGCTTTCCTGCGACTGACCGGATATGAGCGTCATGAGGTTCTGGGCAGGAACTGCCGCTTCCTGCAGGGACCGAAGACCGACAAGGCCGCTGTCGAACAGATACGCGCGGCGATCGAGGATGAAACCGATGTCAGCGTCGATATCCTGAACTACCGCAGGGACGGCTCGACCTTCTGGAACGCGCTCTACATCAGCCCCGTTTCGAACGACAAAGGCGATTTGCAGTTCTTTTTCGCATCGCAGCTCGACGTCTCGGATCGCAAACAATCGGAGAGTCGCATCAACGCGGACAAGGACCGCTTCGAAAAGGCGGTGAAGGAACGCACCGCGGAACTGGAAGCCGCCCTCGAGGCGCAGACCACCTTGCTGCATGAGGTGGATCACCGGGTGAAAAACAACCTGCAGATGATCTCTTCCCTCATCATTATGCAGCGGCGGACCATACGGGACGAAGCGATCAGGCGTTCGTTGACCACCATGCTGGAGCGCATCGAAGCCCTGAGCACCGTGCATCGGCGGCTTTATCAGTCGAAGGACGTCAGCAAGTTCGATGTGGCGGATTTCGCCAAGGATCTGGTGACAGACCTGCTGACGGCGTCGGGGCGCTCTGAGATCAGTCCGGCTCTCGACCTGGAACCGATCGTCATTTCCGCGGAAAAGGCAACGCCCGTCGCTCTGATGGTCAACGAACTCGTCACCAATGCTCTCAAGCATGCCTTCAAGTCCAAGCCCGACGGAATGTCGGCCGGCCGCCTGGGCATCAAAATGAGCCAGCCCGACGGCCACTTGAATATCGAGGTGTCGGACGACGGCGTCGGCATGGCCGACGCCAACGGCGATGCCTCGTTCGGCATGCGGCTGATCAAATCGCTCGCCCGCCAGTTGCATGCCGAGATCGAATGGCGCGACACCGGCCCCGGCACGAAGGTCGTTATCTCGATCCCGAACGAACCTCAGGAAAAAGGGAATGTGTCATGATTGAGCCGCTCAAGGTCCTGATCATCGAGGACGAAGCGCTGCTGGCAATGGAGCTGGAGAGCCTTGTCGAGGACGCCGGCCACAGCGTCGTCGGCTGGGCGACCTCTTCGGCGGAAGCCATGGCCATGGCGGATGCGACCGAAGCCGATATCGCCTTCGTCGACATCCATCTGAGTGACGGGCCGTCCGGCATCGACGTGGCCAAGTACATAGGCGAAAGGAAGAGTTCGACGGTGGTGTTCATGACCGCCAATCCGAAGCGCATCCCCGATCATTTCGCCGGCGCGATCGGCGTCATAGCCAAGCCTTACACGATGAACGGGCTGACGTCGGCGTTGCGGTACCTGCAGGAAGGCATGCGCCGCCCGCCCCCCGTTTCGGCGCGGCCGGCCGGCTTCACCCTGTCGCCGGCCTTCGAAACCGCCTGGGCGCCGGCGGCATGACAGCTGAAGTCATTTCAGTTTTTCCCGAAGGAAGGCGATCGTTCTGCCCCAGGCGAGGTCAGCCGCCTTCTTGTCGTAGCGCGCCGCCGACGTATCGTTGTTGAAGGCGTGGTTGGCGCCTTCATAAACATAGACCGTGTAGTCGACATGCGCCGCGTCGAGTTCCTTCTTGAAGGCGTCGATGCCGGCATTGATGCGCTCGTCGAGTCCGCCATAGTGCAGCAGCAAGGCCGCCTTGATCTTGGATACATCGGCGGCCTTCGGCTGCATGCCGTAATAGGCAACGCCGGCACTGAGATCGGGCGCGTTGACGGCCAGCATGTTGACCGTGCCACCGCCCCAGCAGAAGCCGATAGCGCCGACCTTGCCGTTGCCGTCTTTGTCGCTCTTGAGGAAAGCGACGGTCGCAACACCGTCAGCGATGGTCTGCGCCGGATCGAGCTTGCCGAACATGTCGCGCGCCCTGTCTTCGTCGGTCGGCGTGCCGCCGAGCGGCGACAGAAAATCCGGCGCCAGCGCCACGAAGCCTTCCAGCGCCACGCGCCGCGCCACATCGCGGATATGCGGGTTGAGCCCCCTGTTCTCATGCACGACGATGACGGTACCGAGCTTGCCCGTCTGGTTCGCCGGCTTGACCAGATAGCCCTTCATCTCGCCGCTGCCGCCGCGGTAGCTGATGTCCTCGCCCTTCACGCGCGGATCGTTGTCGGCGACGATTCCTGCTTGCGCCGAATTTGCCGCCAGAAGAGGCGCGATCGCCGCCGCCGCCGCACCTGATCCGGCAAGCCGGGTCAACTGCTCCATGAACCGGCGGCGATCGAGCGTCAGATGCGTGTACTCGTCATAGGCGTCGATCATCGCCTGGGTGATGGTGGGCTTGGCGTCGGGTCTCGTCATGGATGGGCTCCTCTGCTTCGGGCTTCAATTCCCAGCTACATAGGGACCAAGCCGGCATCATCCAGTCGAGCACTCATCGCTGCCGTCGATTGCCTCAGGCGTATGCCGCCGGCCGCGTCCGGGCAGCAAAGCCGGTGCCCATGCGCGGCCGTGTCATCACTTTTTAGTCATTGGCGATAAATCCTGCTGGCGCTGCCACAATCGTGAAGGAAGGTGGCTATCGACGGTATCTTGACCGCGTGCCTCAGACCCAGAAGGAAGCGAGACCATGACCATGCCTTCCCCGATCCTCGCCAGCGCGGTCGTCCTTGCGGGGGCCGCCGCTTTGGCCCTACGCTCGATGGTTGTGAATGCAGGCAGACTATCGTTGATCAGGGTCCGCACTGAGCGGAACCGCAACACGAAAACCCAGGGTTGAGGTGACGCCATGAACGTCCAGGACATCGTCAACACCGTTTCGCAGAAGGCGGGCCTCGACCAGGCGACGACGGAGAAAGTCGTCGGCACCATTTTCTCGGTGCTCGAACACGAGGCGGAAGGCACCAGCGCCTCGGCGTTCTTCGCCAAAATCCCCGGCGCCGACGACCTCGCCCATCAATATGACGTCATGGCCGCCGCTCCGGCCGGCGGTGGCGGTTTTCTGTCGTCGTTGCAGGGCGCGCTTGGCGGCGTTCTCGGCGAGAAGGCCGGCGCGCTGATCAACGGCATCGCCGCGCTCAAGGCATCCGGGCTCGACATGGCGCAGATCCAGAAGGCCGGCGCGACGCTGATCCAGCAGGCCGAAGCCGCCGCCGGCCCCGACCTGACCAACAAGGTGCTCGGCTCGGTGCCCAGCCTGAAGGGTCATTTGGGGATTGGCTGATCGACAACGGGCCGATCGGAAGATTCCCGCCCCTCATCGCCCAGTCGGGCACTTTTCCCCGTCACTATGCGGGGAAAGGACACCGGCACAGATGAGGGGCGGCGCGACCTCTGAAAGATCGCGTCACCCTGTCGCCCCTACTTCGGCAGCGCGTAGGCCATCACATAGTCACCCGGCTTGGTGCCGACCGAACCGTGGCCGCCGGCGACGATGACCACGAACTGGCGGCCGTCGGCGACCGTATAGGTCATCGGCGTCGATTGCCCGCCGGCCGGCAGCCGCGCCTGCCACAGCTGCTTGCCCGATGTCAGGTCGTAGGCGCGCAGATAGTCGTCGACTGCGGCCCCCAGGAAGGCGACGCCGCCGGCGGTGATCATCGGCCCGCCGATGCCGGGCACGCCGACCTTCAGCGGCAGCGGCAGCGGCGTCATATCGTAGACGGTGCCGTTGCGGTGCTTGTAGGCGATCTTGCCGGTCCTGAGATCGGCACCGGCGACATAGCCCCAGGGCGGCGCCTGGCAAGGAATGCCGAGCGGCGACAGGAACGGTCCCATCACCACCGCATAGGGCGCGCCCTCGTTGCGGTTCAGCCCCTGTTCGCTGCCCCGCCCTTCGTCCGGCGGCGGCACCTGATCGCGCGGGATCAACTGCGACTTGAACGCCAGATAGGTCGGCATGCCGAACAGCACCTGCCGGACCGGGTCGACGGCGACGCCACCCCAGTTGAAGGTGCCGAAATTGCCGGGGTAGATCAGCGAGCCCTGGACGGAAGGCGGCGTATAGCGACCCTCATAGCGCAGGCCCTGGAATTCGATCCGGCAGGCCAACTGGTCGAACATGGTGAGGCCCCACATGTCGGCGCCGGTCAGCGGCTTCGGCATGAAGGTGAGATCGGAGACCGGCTGCGTCGGCGATGTGTGGTCGCCTTCGATCGCGCCGCCGGGCGCCGGCACTTCGTTGACCGCGATGACCGGCTCACCGGTGCGGCGGTCGAGCACATACAGATCGCCCTGCTTGGTCGGTCCGACCAGCGCCGGCACCACCGTGCCGTCGGGTTTGGTGATGTCGATCAGGCTCGGCTGCGCCGGTACGTCCATGTCCCAGAGATCGTGGTGCACGGTCTGCCGCACCCATCGCACCTGTCCGGTGTTGAGGTCGAGCGCGGTGATCGACGACGAGAACTTCTCGACATTGGCACTGCGCCCGGCGCCGAGCTGATCCGGCGTCTGGTTGCCGAGCGGCACGTAGAGCAGGCCGAGCTTCTCGTCGGCGCTCGGCGTCGACCACATGTTGGGCGAGTTGGCGGTATAGGTCTGGCCGGCCGGCAGCGGCGTCGTCTGGTCCGGATTGCCGGAATCCCAGTTCCACACCAGCGCGCCGGTGGCAGCGTCGTAGGCGCGGATGACGCCGGACGGCTCCTGCGTCGAATAATTGTCGTTGACCGCGCCGCCGACAATGATCTTGCCGCCTGAGATCAGCGGTGCCGAGGTCGAGTAATAATAGCCCGACTTCGGATAGGGCATGTTGGTCAGAAGGTTCAGCGTGCCGCCCTCGGCGAAAGCCGGGCAGATCTGCCCGTTGGCGGCGTCGAGCGCGATCAGCCGCGCGTCCGAGGTCGGCAGGTAGACGCGGGTCGCACAGGGCTGCCCGGCGGCGCCGGCGGCATCGGCGTAATAGGCCACGCCGCGGCAGGTCTGGTGCTGGCGGTCCTTGTCGAGCTTGACCTTGGGATCGAAGCGCCATTTCTCCTTGCCGCTCGCGGCATCGATGGCGATGGCGAAATTATGCGGCGTGCAGATGTAGAGCGTGTCGCCGATCTTCAGCGGCGTCACCTGATAGGTGGTCTCGCCGACATCGTCCGGTCCCTTCACGTCGCCGGTCTGGTAGGTCCAGGCAGGCTGCAGCTTGGCGACATTGTCCGGTGTGATCTGGTCGAGCGGCGAATAGCGCTGGCCGAACTGCGTGCGGCCGTAATAGTGCCACTCGCCGGCCGGCACGTCATTGCCGAGATTGGCGTTGGCGACCACCTTGTCGGTGCCGAGTTCGCCGGCAATGTCCTTCGGATCCGAAGTCATCGAATAACCGGCGACGGCCAGTGATGCCAGCACGGCAAGGATCAGCGGCGCGCGTGCGTCAGGGCCGACAAGACCCCGTCTCGCCCACGGCGTCAGCAGCCATAAAGCGAGAAGCACGATGACGCCGCCGCGAGGCCCGAGTTCCCACCAGTCGAAGCCGGTTTCCCAGACCGCCCAGGCCAGCGTGCCGAGCACGATCGCCGCGTAGAGCCACAGTGCGGTGGACCGGCGCCGGTAGAGCAGCCAGGCGGCGATCAGGAAGGCAAGGCCAGCAACGACATAGTACCAGCTGCCGCCCAGCATCGCCAGGCGGATGCCGCCGCCGCCGAGTGCCAGGCCGATGAGGAAAAGAATGAGGGAGGTGATGGTGACAGCCAAGATGATACTCCTTCGACTGTTGCGCTTTGCCACGCCAAGGACAGCCCGATGTC
>NZ_RZPF01000402.1:0-5924 GCF_004022735.1 Mesorhizobium sp. M7A.F.Ca.AU.001.01.1.1 | reverse complement strand
CCACAAGCTGGCGAAGATGCCTCGAAGCCTAAACTTAGGTCGTGAAGAGCCCGTAAACAAAGAGTTAGCGAGGCCGTTCGAATTGCGCTTGCTGGCACCATGGCAATGCTTGCCGCGCAACCATGTCGAGACTATGGTGCGCCGCTTCGCTTTCGGTTAGAAGGCGCGACCACAAACACCGACACAAAACACCAGAAGTGCCAAGGAGTTGGACGATATGCTGAGAGGCTCGCTTACTGCGCTCGTGACACCGTTCGAAAAGAGCGGGCGTTTCGACGAGAAAGCCTTTCGCGCATTCGTCGAATGGCAACTCGCGGAGGGCACGACGGGCCTGGTGCCGGTCGGCACCACCGGCGAGTCGCCGACACTGTCGCATGACGAGCACCGCCAGGTCGTCAAGGTATGCATCGAGGTGGCCAAGGGACGAGTTCCGGTCGTCGCCGGCGCTGGTTCCAACAACACCGAGGAAGCCGTCGGGCTCGTGCAGTATGCCGAGAAGGCCGGCGCCGATGCCGCCCTGGTCGTCACGCCTTATTATAACAGGCCGACGCAGCGCGGCCTGTATGAGCACTTCGCGGCGGTCGCCAGGGCGACCAAGCTGCCGATCATCATCTACAACATCCCGCCGCGCTCGGTCATCGACATGATGCCGGACACGATGGGCCGGCTCGTGCACGACTTCAAGAACATCGTCGGTGTCAAGGATGCCACCGGCAAGGTCGAACGGGTTTCCGAGCAGCGTGCCACGTGCGGCAAGGATTTCATCCAGCTTTCGGGCGAAGATGCTTCGGCGCTTGGATTCAACGCGCATGGCGGCGTCGGCTGTATTTCGGTGACGTCGAACGTCGCGCCGCGGCTGTGCGCCGAATTCCAGGAGGCAACGCTTGCCGGCGACAGCGCCAAGGCGCTGGATCTGCAGGATCGCCTGCTGCCGCTGCACAAGGCGATCTTCATCGAGCCTGGCGTTTCCGGCGCCAAATACGCGCTGTCGAAGCTAGGCAAGGTCGAAAACGTGCTGCGCTCGCCGTTGGTGACGATCGAACAGTCGACTGCCGACAAGATCGATGCGGCTATGAAGCACGCCGGCTTGATTAATTAGGGATGAGGCGCCACCTCTCCGCATCATGAATCAAGTCAGAAAAGCCGATCCCAACAACAAGACCGTTTCGGAAAACCGCAAGGCGCGGTTTTCCTATGAGGTGCTCGACACGGTCGAGGCCGGTCTGGTGCTGACCGGCACCGAGGTCAAGTCGCTGCGCCAGGGCCAGGCCAACATCCAGGACAGCTACGCCTCGGTCGAAGGCGGCGAGATCTGGCTGATCAATTCCTATCTGCCGGAATATCTGCAGGCCAACCGCTTCAACCACGAGCCCAGGCGGCGCCGCAAGCTGCTGCTCAACAAGCGCGAAATGGCGAAACTGTCGCAAAGCGTCGACCGCGAAGGCATGACGCTTGTGCCGCTGAAAATCTATTTCAACGACCAGGGCCGCGCCAAGCTGCTGCTCGCTGTCGGCCGCGGCAAGAAACTGCACGACAAGCGCGAGAGCGAGAAGCAGCGCGATTGGTCGCGCGAGAAGGGCCGGCTGTTAAAAGAGCGTGGGTAGGCTGGGGCCATTCGCTTGAAGAACCGAATTGTTCTCTTTGGTCTGGCCAGTCTGGTCTTGGTATGTTTCGTCGCAGCAGGCGGCTACATCTATTTCAAGGCATTCTCGCCGGACCGCGACAAATATCCGCTCAGGGGCATCGACGTTTCCCATCATCAGGGCCGGATCGACTGGCCGCGTGTCGCCGCCGACGATGTCGCCTTCGCAGTCATCAAGGCGACCGAAGGCGGCGATCATGTCGACGATGCCTTCGCGAAGAATCTGGAAGAGGCCCGCGCCGCCGGTCTCGCCGTCGGCGCCTATCACTTTTTCACCTTTTGCCGACCTGGCGCCGACCAGGCGAAGAATTTCATCTCGGTTGTGCCGCACGACCAGCCGCTGCTGCCGCCGGTCGTCGACATCGAATTCGGCGGCAACTGCCCGCAGCGGCCGACGCCCGAACAATTGAACGCCGAACTGGCCGCGTTCCTCGCTCCAGTCGAGGCGACGTTCGGCAAGCCTGCGATCGTCTATCTGACCGATGAGGCAGCGCAGACCTATGCAGGGCGCATTGCTGCCCGTCCGCTCTGGCTCCGCTCGTTGCTCCTGGAGCCGGACCGCGACGACTGGGTCTACTGGCAGTACCACAACAGGGGTCGCGTCGACGGCATCAATGGCGATGTCGATATGAATGTGCTGAAGGGTGGGCCGGCGGTGCTGGCTGCACTGTTTGCGCCATCAAGCTGATCCGCTGGCGCCCGACTCTATTTCTGCAGGAACGCCGCTATCTGGCTGAAAACGCTAACGAACATCGCTTCGGTCAGCACACCGGTGTTGGTGTTGTAGCGCGAGCAATGATAGCTCGAAAACAGCGTGATGCTGCCGGCCGGCAGCTGCCCGCCATGCTTGAACGGATAGGCGGCGACACGCCCGCCCAATGCCCGCACCGTCGACTGGTGCGCGATCGATCCCAGTGCCAGCACGGCGCGCAGGTTCGGGAACCTGGCGATCGTCGGCACCAGGAATGTCCGGCAGGTGGCAATCTCAGCGCCCACCGGCTTGTTCTCCGGCGGCACGCAGCGCACCGCGTTGGTGATCGCGGTGCCGACCAGCTCCAATCCGTCATCTGGCCGCGCCTTGAACTCTCCGCGCGCAAAACCGTGCGAAATCATCGTCGAGTAGAGCATGTCGCCGGCATAGTCGCCGGTGAACGGGCGGCCCGTTCGATTGGCACCGCGCAGGCCAGGCGCCAGCCCGACGATCAGCAACTGAACCGCCGCGTCACCCTCGGGTGGTAAAAAAGTCGGCACCGGCGCATTGAACCAGGACGGCTCGCGCTGCCGCCACTCGGCGATGAAGTCATGCAGCCTTGGGCAGAGCGGGCAATCGCGGCCGGGTTCGGAGGCGGAAAGCACGGTCAAGGCGACCGGCCTCAATAATCGTCCTCGTCGACTTCGGCCGGCTCGGGCCTGCGCACCGGGCGCTCGGACGGGTCACGGCCAACCTCGTTCTTCAGCGTCGTCAGGTCGATGAAATGGTCGGCCTGGCGGCGCAGATCGTCGGAGATCATCGGCGGCTGCGAGGCCATGGTCGAGACGATCGATACCTTGCGGCCACGCCGCTGCAATGCCTCGACCAATGTGCGGAAATCGCCGTCGCCGGAAAAGATGACGTAGTGGTCGACGACATCGGCGAGTTCCAGCGCATCGACGGTGAGCTCGATGTCCATATTGCCCTTGATCTTGCGGCGGCCGGTCGAGTCGGTGAATTCCTTGGCCGGCTTGGTGACCACCTTGAAGCCATTATAGTCGAGCCAGTCGATCAGCGGACGGATCGAGGAGTATTCCTGATCCTCGACCAGCGCCGTGTAATAATAGGCGCGCAGCAGATAGCCGCGCTTCTGGAAGCTCGACAGAAGCTTGCGGTAGTCGATGTCGAAGCCGAGCGCGCGCGACGTCGCGTAGAGATTGGCGCCGTCGATGAATAGGGCGATTTTTTCACGAGGGTCGAACATGGAAAATATTCCTTCTCGAAATAAACACCCGTCTAAACCAAATGCGATAGCGTTCGGTCAGGCTCATAATAAACCGGCTGACCTCTATGCCATCCGAGATAGCGCCAGTTTCGCGGCAATCCAAGGGCGCGTGCGGCACTGCAAGCAATTGTGATCGGGACACCGAACACATAGCACAGACTGGTTTTGCCAAATCGGGTGTTTGAACCAAGGTTTGGGCGCCATGCAACCCAGCCATTGCCATGATGCTTGTATTTTGGCGGCGTTCGGGTTATGGACCGAGCCTGTTTTCCATCAAATCCATCGCATGAAAGGGGCAATCCATGGCCCGCGTAACCGTTGAAGATTGCATCGACAAGGTCGACAACCGCTTCGAGCTGGTGCTCCTTGCCGGCCATCGTGCCCGGCAGATCAGCCAGGGCGCGCCGATCACAGTGCCGCGTGACAACGACAAGAATCCGGTTGTGGCGCTGCGCGAGATCGCCGATGAGACGCTGTCGCCCGACGACCTCAAGGAAGATCTGATCCATTCGCTGCAGAAGCATGTCGAGGTCGACGAGCCCGAGGCCGATGGCGAGGCGATTGCCGATCAGACCGGCACCGCCGTTGCCGCCACCGACGCCGACGACGCCGAGGAGAACATCACCTTCGACCGGATGACCGAGGAAGACCTCCTGGCCGGCATCGAGGGCCTGGTGCCGCCGGAAAAGAGCGACGACTACTAAGCCAGCGTTCTGGACCTGCCTGGAATACGTTTCCGGCACTTCCGTCCAGTCAGTTTCGTGGCTATCTATGGGATGCGCCGTACGCTAGTGCGGCGCATCAATCATTTCAGCACCGCGAGATTCCGCCCATGATGCGTCAGTATGAGCTTGTCGAGCGCGTCCAGCGCTACAAGCCTGACGTCAACGAGGCGTTGCTCAACAAGGCCTATGTCTATGCCATGCAGAAGCATGGCCACCAGAAGCGCGCTTCCGGCGATCCGTATTTCTCGCATCCGCTCGAAGTCGCCGCCATCCTCACCGAAATGCATATGGACGAGGCGACGATCGCGGTCGCCCTGCTGCACGACACCATCGAGGACACGACCGCCACGCGGGCCGAGATCGACGATCTGTTCGGCCCCGAAATGGGCAAGCTGGTCGAGGGCCTGACCAAGTTGAAGAAGCTCGATCTGGTCTCGAAGAAGGCCGAGCAGGCGGAAAACCTGAGAAAGCTTCTGCTGGCGATTTCGGAAGATGTCCGCGTGCTGCTGGTCAAGCTCGCCGATCGTTTGCACAATATGCGCACCCTCGACCACATGCCGGAGGCCAAGCGCCTGCGCATCGCCGAGGAGACGATGGATATCTACGCACCGCTGGCCGGGCGCATGGGCATGCAAGGCATGCGTGAAGAGCTGGAGGAGATCGCCTTCCGCTTCATTAATCCTGAAGCCTATCGCGCCGTCACCGCACGGCTTGCCGAAATCTTCGAACGCAACAAGGGCGTGCTGACGGACATCGAAAAGGCACTGTCCACGTTGTTCGAGAAGCATGCGATCAACGCCAGCGTAAAGAGCCGGCAGAAGAAGCCGTGGTCGGTGTTCCGCAAGATGGAGGCCAAGGCGCTGTCCTTCGAGCAGCTCTCTGACATCTTCGGCTTTCGCGTCGTCGTCGACACGGTCGAGGACTGCTACCGGGCGCTTGGCGCCATCCACACCGCGTGGTCGATGGTGCCGGGTCGCTTCAAGGACTACATCTCGACGCCGAAACAGAACGACTACCGCTCGATCCACACCACCATTGTCGGCCCGTCGCGCCAGCGTGTCGAGCTGCAGATCCGTACCCGAGAGATGAACAAGATCGCCGAATACGGCGTCGCCGCCCATTCGATCTACAAGGATACCGGCGGCAAGACGAATGGCGCCGCCCACGCGATTTCAAAGGAAACCAACGCCTACGCCTGGCTGCGCCGCACCATCGAGCAGCTTGCCGAAGGCGACAACCCTGAGGATTTCCTCGAAAATACCAAGCTGGAACTGTTCCAGGACCAGGTGTTCTGCTTCACCCCGAAAGGCATGTTGATTGCGCTGCCGCGCGGCGCGACACCGATCGACTTCGCCTATGCGGTGCACACCGATGTCGGCGACACCTGCGTCGGTGCCAAGGTCAACGGCCGCATCATGCCGCTGATGACGGAACTGAAGAACGGCGACGAGGTCGAGATCATCCGCTCCAAGGCGCAGGTGCCGCCGGCGGCGTGGGAATCGGTCGTCGTCACCGGCAAGGCGCGCTCGGCCATCCGCCGTGCCACCAAGAACGCCATCCGCAAGCAATATTCGGGTCTTG
>NZ_RZPF01000401.1:0-5929 GCF_004022735.1 Mesorhizobium sp. M7A.F.Ca.AU.001.01.1.1 | reverse complement strand
AGGGCCAGAACCTGCAGCACGCGCGCCATCCTGCCCGGGCGGGTGTGATAGAGGAAGGCGCCGACCAGCGCCCCGCTGGGGGAGGAGACGGACGCGAACACGGCATCACCATAGTCCGGCTTCTGGGAAGCCTCCGCGAGGATATGCGCAAGCTGCTCGGCGCTCCAGTCGGGGCGGAGCGGGAACTGCCGCGTCAACGGGTCCAAAAGAGCCGCAAAACCGGCTTGATCGATTTCGGCTACCTTGAGGCCGCCCTTGCCATTCCAGAGTTCCGGGACCCCGGACCAGCGCATCTCGTTCTCCTGCATCCGTCCGCGAAGATAGCGATCGAGTCCGCGCGCGAGCGGGTCAAGCAAGCGCACGGCGCCGGCTCGCCGCGAGGCTAGATCGAGCAGGAAGGCCGAAGGCCGGATGACCCGGATCCAGTCCAGGCTGTATTGCGGCAGGGCGACCCCGCGCAGTTTCGTCCACATCTGCGTCGAGAGGGCATTTGCGGTTTCGCTGAAGGAGATGTCCTGCGGCCCGGCCAGGAATGTCCTGAGCAGCCTTGCGCCGGCCATCGGGTCGTTCGCCCGCGGTTCGACCATGAGCGAACCACAGATGGCGGCGCGCAGCTTGCACTGGCCATGCCTCATCGGCAGCACATTTACGCCGACAAAGCCTGAAATGTCGCCTTCGCTCGCAATATGGACGAGAGACGCGATCTCCGGATCGCAGACCGGGCCTTCGAGATAGTGCCAGCGCAGATAAGTCTCGAGCGCCGGAGGCGGCGGCTTGCCACCGTCCCGGAAGGTTCTTTGAAAGAGCCCGGCGACGGCCGGAATATCCGCAGCCTGCAGGGGACGAATCTGGCTCATGCCAAACTCGCGGAGGATGAGATCGCGGGCGAACCGTTCCCAAGCTTGCGGAGGAGTGCGACACGCGGCATTCCGACCTCATCCTTGGCGAATGTCACGGGTTCATAGGCCTTGGCTCTGGCTATCAGGGCAGCCACCTGGCGGTCCTGCCCCTGCCCGAACTCGAACAGCAGCCAGCCATCAGGCTTGAGGAAATCGGTTGCGTCCCGGATCAGCCGCTGTTGGATCGAGATGCCGTAAGGCCCCCCGTCGAAGGCCTCGCGCGGCTCGCCCTCAAGCAGATGCGCGCTCTCGCCTTCGAGGCGCGCGGTCGAGATATAGGGCGGATTGCAGACAATCATGTCCGCTGCGCCGATAAGCCCATCGCCCTCCAGCGCACCGAACAGATCCCCTTTCCGGATGGTGACCCGGTCCTGAAGGGCCAAGCGTTCGGCATTGCTCCGGGCGAGCGCGACCGTGCTGTCAGTCACGTCCACCCCCCAGACGCGGGCCGACGGAACTTCCGCGGCGATCGCCAGAGCAAGGTTGCCGGAGCCGCAGCACATGTCGATCACCATCGGGCCGGGCGCGCGATCGCCAAGAATCGCAAGCGCCCTCTGTCCGAGCAACTCCGTTTCCTGACGCGGCACGAGAACGCCCGGAGCCAGTTCGAGCATCACGCTCATGAAACGATGCAGGCGGGGCGTAGAACGGCCGGCTAGGGCTGCTGCTCTGTGCGGCACGGCGGTTCCTTACGTCATCCGACAGTATTGCATACACAGGACCTATCGCGCTCCGGTAAACGGCTGCTAAAGATATCGCCGCCGATACTGCGCAGCGCACCAACTCGGCCATATAGATGCGGCGTTGGTGCGCGGATATGAAATCGAACGCATTTCGGTCTTTGAAGTTGCCGATTGTAGCTGCCGGACTTGATGTCGGACAGACTCCGGGCGTGCGCACGCCAGCATGCGGTTGAGTACCGCTGCAACCGACGGCAACCTCGGTCTGCTGAGCGGCGAACGAATGAGCCAGCAAGCTCCACATACTTCAATTGCGTCTGCCCGGGGAGGCAGTCTGTGGATTCGAGGCGTAGTCTCGGCTAAGCATACCCGATGGACGACAGATCCTCGTTTATGAAATCCAGCATCGACCATCTCCCGCCGCCAAAGCAGCGCGAGCTGACAAGAACGGTGGAGGTGCTGCTTGAGGAGTTCGACGACGCGCTGAAGGCTGGTGATGGTGAACAATCGCAAGCTGACCGATTTCGCCGGCTATTGGCAGTCTGCGGCCGACCGCCTGATGCGTGAATGAAGACACCCGTCAGCGTCACCGTCCACTCCCGCCGGGAGGTGAACACTGCACTCAGGGAAGGTCAGTACTTCTTTGTCGACATCCGCCGTGAGGGAATCGTCTCTACGAGCTCGACGGGGAGCCGGTCACTATTCCAGTTCCTACAGGCCCCGTGGAGGCCTTTCGGATGGGAGGGGACTATTTTGCGGGCCGCCTGCCCCAAGCAAGAACGTTCGCTGAGAGTGCGGAGTTCTTCGCCGGCAAGGGCAGACAAGAGAGAGCCTTCGTTTCACTCCACCGAATTCTATGCTTGAATGTCTCTGAAACCTGGTCGCAGAGCGCCTCCCACTTTGAACGATCCCTTCGCCCCCCTACGGCAACGTTTCCTGGCCAGGTGCGCCGCTCAACTGGCGGAGTTGAAGGCGGCGCGGCACACAGTCCTTTTGAAGGGTTCCAACGCCTCACTGATTGCGACCGCGCACTCGCTCGCCGGAGCCGCGGGAACGTTCGGGTTTGCGGAGATCAGCGTACAGGCATCGGCGCTGGAAACACTGCTGATCGAGCAGCCGGATGACGGGGCCGTGCATGCCGCACTCGACGGGCTTATCGAACAGCTCGAGCATACGTTGAAGTGACTTAACCGAAAGGGCTCACTTCTTAGGTCCAGTCAGGCCGGTCCTGGTCATCTCGCCCCAGCTCTGGTCGGCGCGTAGATACTGCCACCAGCCCTTCACGCGCCATAAATTGTTGAGCTGGCGGTAGCCGAAGTTCTCGATCACTGCCACGGCCGTGAGCACGGCGAGGTCCCGCGCGCGCGGAAAACGCTGAAGCTCGGCTTCTTCGAGGACCAGCGAACACACGCTCACGCAAACGCCGTAGGTGAAAACCAGCGATGTGAACGCCAAGAGATACTCGGTCGAAAGAATGCCGAGCAGCCAAAAGGTCGGAATGAGCACATAGCCTAGGACTTCCGAAATCGGCCCCAGCACATCAACAACCAGTATGTGACCAAAGCCGAGGAAGCCAACACGCCCATAACGGGGGTTGAAGAGCATGAAGCGGTAACGGAAGAAGCATTCGAGCGCACCGCGCTGCCAGCGCGTGCGTTGTCTGGCAAGAACGCGGAGTGACTCGGGCGCTTCGGTCCAGCACACCGGCTCAGGAATGAACTGGATGCGGTATTTGCGTTTGGTGTCCATCATGTGACGATGCAGCTTGATCACAAGATCGAGGTCCTCACCCATCGACCCACCGGTGAAGCCGCCAACCGCTACCACTTCGGCGCGGCGGAACATGCCGAAGGCGCCGGACACCAGCATCAGCGTGTTGATGCGGCTCCAGGCAAGCCGCGCCATGAGAAAGGCCCGCAGATATTCGACCACCTGAAACAGGGGCAGCAGCCGGTTCGGCAGCCGGACCTCACGCACCCTGCCACCTTCGATCCTGGACCCGTTGGCGATCCGGATCGTGCCGCCCACAGCGATGGTGCGCTCTGGATCGTCGATGAAGGGCTGCGCGGCACGCATTAGCGCATCGGGCTCGAGGATGGAATCGCCGTCGATCACGCAAAACAGCGGCGCGCGGCAGACGTTGACGCCGGCATTCTGGGCATCGGCCTTGCCGCCATTTTCCTTATCAACCACAAACAGCCGTTCGGTCATCGGCGAGGAATAGAGACCGCGGATCGGCTTGTGCGTCAGGGCCTCCTCATAGGGCCGATGGAATTTCACAAGCTTGAAGCCTTCGATAAGGCGCTGCAGAGTCTGGTCCTTCGAGCCGTCGTTTATGACGATCACCTCGAAATTCGGATATTCAAGCGCCAGCATCGAGTGCACGCTCTCGACTACGTTCACTTCCTCATTGTAGGCGGGTACCAGGAGCGCGATTGGCGGCGCGACGTCCCCATAACGGCGCCACAGCAGCGCCGAACGCGCGACTGGCGGGCGCTTGGACAGCGCGTAGGCGGCAATAATAAGCTGCAGCAGGTATACCGCCGTCTGCGCCAGCCCTGCCCCAATGATGAACCAGGACAGGATGGAGGCACCCAGGACGATCTCTTGGCTCCAGTCGAACATCAGGCGGCCGGCCCCTCGGCAAGGATCAGCGAGGCGGTGCGCTGGCGGCGCGAGACCTCGCTGGTGGCGATCTCGCGCAGCACCTGCTCTCCCTTCTGGCCGAACGAGCGGAGCGCGTTGGCGGCGGCATAGCGCACAGTCCATGCCTCGTCGTCCATAAGCTGCGCGAGGGGCGCGGCGAGTTCAGACAAGCCGAGGCGGCCCGCCGCATTGGCAGCGTCTGCACGCACATTCCAGCCGCCAATTTCCATCGCCTTGGTCAGGATGGCCGTCGCATTGGGATGTCCGGTCAGCCCGAGTGCCCGCAATGCGGCTGCGGCAACCTCCGATGACGGATCGCCGGCCGCGCGGGCAAAGAAGTCGCCAAACCGGAACCCGCCGTTGCGGGCAAGTGCATCGATTGCGGCCGCTCTAATGAAAGGCACCGCGCCCTGAAGTCTGGCGTAATCCTCAAGTTCGCCGAGCCGCTTCGGCGGAAAGCGCCTGAAAAGCTCGATCAGGCGTCGCGAGCGCTGTCCCGCCACGCCGATCTTGCGCAGCGTTATGACGAGCGGCGGCAAGGCGCCGAGATCGCAGAGCGCGATCGCGACGGCGATCCTGACCTCGCGTGATCCGTCGCGGTCGAGTGCCGAAAGCAGGCTTGCCACTGCGTTTTCCGAACGCAGCGCCGCCAGCATCTCGGTCGCGTGGATGCGTTCGGCGGCGTTGCCTTTTTCCAGTTGGGTACTGACAAGCGCCGGCAGGCCACATTCGTTGAAGGCTGAGAGGAGCTCGTCGTGCTCCTCGCCGCGCAACAGCGAAATAAACTCGAAACCGGCATCGACCGCCACCCTCGCCGGCACCGCAAGCAGCGCCGTCTTCAATGCCTCGCGATCGCGATTTTCGGTGAAGGCGATCAGCGCCGTCAGAAGAAGGCGCCGCTGATCGGCGCCCGTCGTCCCCCGGCGCTCCTGCAATACCCGACGCACGATCAGTAGAAGCATGATCGCCAGGGAAAGGGCACTGAGCAGGATGGATAAGTGCCAGATGTACAACATGATCAGAACCGCGTGGTTAGGCCGAGCCCGAATATGGTTCGGTCGAATGTCGGGCGCTGCTCATGGGCGAGGCTGCCGCGCAGCGTCAGCGGATCGGTGGCGTCCCAGGAGATGCCGCCAAAGACGGTACGCGTCGGCACCAGCGTGCCGTCGGAGATCTCGGGGGCATCTGCATAACCACCAAAAACGTTGACGGCCGGGGTGACTGCAAGATCGGCCCGCAGCACATAGCCATCGGCGCGTGTGCCGATATCGTCGGCTGGGTGAACCCAACGGGCCGAAAGCCCCAGCCGGCCGTCCAGGACATAGGCCTGCACCCAGGGCGAGATTGTGGTGACCTCGGCGGTGACGAAATTGTCATAGCGAGCATCGATGTTGAGCGAGAACGGACCGAGCGCTTTCGCGGGCGCCATGATCTGCCACGAAGCGCCGGCGCCGATCGAATATCGGGCCAGGAAATCGGCATCCGGCGTCGCCGCTGCCAGCACATAGGCCGAAACCGTCGGCGAAAAGGCCTGGTCGATGCGGCCGTCGATCTGAACATCGGTGCGACCGTAGCGGGTCGCCATCCGGGTGTGGCTTGAAATGGTTGTCTGCGAGGTGAGTTGATAGGCAAGGCCAACCGAACTGTCGGTCCAGTCGCCAAGCCCCTCGGTGAGATCGCTGACTTCGCTGCCCAGATCGAGTC
>NZ_RZPF01000003.1:0-34892 GCF_004022735.1 Mesorhizobium sp. M7A.F.Ca.AU.001.01.1.1 | reverse complement strand
GCATCACGGAAATCGATCTTGGCGCAGAAGCTGCAATTGTAGGGACAGCCGCGCGATGCCTCGACTTCCGCGCCGAACCCGACCTGATTGTCATCGAACCTGTGATGGTGGTGCGAATGGGCTGCGATCCAGTCCGCAGGCCATTCGAGGGGTGGATGATCGACAAACGAGCTGGCGTGGACGCCGCCGTTCGAAACCACCCTGGCATCCCGCAGATAAGCGGTTGAGGGCACTGCGCTCCAATCGTCGCGCCGGGCAAGTTGCTCGACGACTTCTTCGCATTCGCCGCGCACGACGATGTCGACGCCGAGCTTGCGCAAGGTTGGCGCCGGCGTGGCCGAGCCGTGCGGGCCGACGGCGACCGTGCGTCCACCGCGCCCGGCGAGAAGGTTGAGGAAATCGGCCGGCACGCGCAATTCCGGCGGTGCGCAGCGCCAGAACAGATAGGTCGGCGCGGTACTGACGACAGTCATTGCCGGGGCGAAATCGGCCACCCGCTCGCAAAGACCGGAATTGTCGAGCTTCTGCAACTGACCATCCAGCATCAGCACCTCATGTCCGGCGGCTTCGAGCAGGGCCTTCGAATAGCCGAGTTCCAGCGGCAGATGTGGTTGGCGGCAGCCGAAATAGATGCTGTCGTCGTAGGTCCAGAATGGGTTTACCAGAGCGATTTTCATGCGACGTACCTCACGGCTTCGGGGTGAGGCTCGAGCCGGTGGCGCTGCAGCCAGTCGGCTAGGTCGCGGACGCCTTCGCGCCATGAAACCTGGGCCATCCAGCCAAGCGCGGTTTTGATCTTGCGGGTGTCGGCGACGAAGAAGGGCTGGTCGCCGGTGCGTTCGCCATCATGGCGGATTGAAAGCTCATGGCCGGTCAGGCCACGGATCTCGCTCAACAGCGTGCGCAGGCTGAGCGCATTTTCCGGGCCGCCGCCAAGATTGAATGCCTGGCCTTTGGTCGTCTCGATGTGGTCGAGTACGGCCCTGTAGGCGGCGACGGCATCGGAAACATGTAGGATATCGCGCACTTGCCTGCCGTCACCGTAAATGGTGATGGGGCGTCCCGTCAGCGCGCTGAGCAGGAAGTGCGCGACCCAGCCCTGGTCCTCGGTTCCGAACTGGCGCGGTCCATAGATGCAGCTCATCCGCAGCACCGCCGTCGGCATGCCGTAGGATTTGGCGTAGTCGAGCACATACTGGTCCGCCGCGCCCTTGGAGCAACCGTAGGGCGTGCAGAAGTCCAGGCCCCGAGCCTCATCGATGCCGTTCGCCTGGATGACGCTGTCGCAAGGCACATAGCGGTCGCCGTCCTCGCGGACCGCGACGTCGGGCAGGCTGCCATAGACCTTGTTGGTGCTGGCGAAGACAACAGGAATACACTCACCGCTCAGTCGCGCCGCCTCCAGTACGTTGAATGTTCCGCGAAGGTTGATGTCGAAATCCTCGCCCGGCTGGACCAGGCTTGTGGTGACGGCGGTTTGCGCGGCCAGATGGAAAATTGCCTTTGAACCCGTCAGAGCCGGCGCCAAGGCGTTGGCGTCCCGCACGTCGATGGTCTCCACCGTGAGGCGACTGGCGTGTTTTTGCGCCAGCCATTCAAGGTTCTGCTGGACGCCCGGACGGCTGAGATTGTCGATCACCAGCACCGGTTCGCCATCCGACAACAGGCTGTCGGCGAGGTTCGATCCTATGAAGCCGCTGCCGCCGACGATGGCGACCGGCGCGTCGCTTCGATTGCGTGTGTTCATGACACCAGCCCGCGTTCTTCGAGCTCGCGTTTCATGTCGGCGCCGCGGTCGACGGCGGACGTGTTACGCACCCAGGAAACGAAATCGCCGAGCGAATTCTCCAGTTGCCGCACCGGCTCGAAACCGAGCAGCTCACGGGCCTTGGAAATATCGGCGAAGCAGTTGCGGATATCGCCGGAGCGCGCTTTGCCGAGCAGTTCGGGCGAGCGGTTCGGTGTCCCCATGGCCTCGGCCAGCAATCGTGCGACTTCGCTGATCGCGTAGGCTCGGCCGCTGCCGATGTTGATGACATGACCCTTTGCCTGGCGTTGCTGCAGTGCAAGGCGAAAGGCGCGGGCGACGTCATGCACATGGACGAAATCGCGCTTCTGTTCGCCATCCTCGAAGATCATTGGCCGTTGGCCGTTGGCGAGACGCGAAGCGAAGTTGGCCAGCACGCCGGTATAGGGGTTCGACAATGCCTGGCCGGCGCCGAAGACATTGAACAGGCGCAACGCGACAGCATCGATGCCATAGGCTTCGCCGAAGATCAGCACAGCGCGTTCTTGTGCGTATTTTGTCAGCGCATAGATTGAGGCGAGATCGACCGGCTTTTCTTCGTCCGTCGGCAGCGGCGAGAGGGGGGCTCCCTCTGGCGACAGCGGATTCCATTGCCCGCTTTTGATGTCGCTCGCCTTGCGCCGGGCATTGTCGATGCGCCGGCCGTCTGGCGTTGCATAGAGCCCTTCGCCATAGACGCTCATCGACGAGGCGACGACGATCCGTTCGACCGGGTGCTTGATCAGTGCTTCAAGTAGCGTTGCGGTGCCGAGATCATTGGCGCCGACATAGCGCGCGATCTCGTACATCGATTGTCCGACGCCGACTTCCGCCGCCAGATGAATGACCGCGTCAACACCTTCCAGCGCACTGGCGACCGCCTCCCGGTCTCGGACATCACCTTTGATCAGTTCGGTCCCGGCGGGAAGCGCGACGGCTTCGCCCGCATGCACCTGCTCCAGCAGCGCATCGAGGATGCGAACCGAATAATCCTGCTCGACGAGTTCCTGTGCGACATGCCGGCCGATGAAGCCGCAGCCTCCTGTAACCAATATGCGTTTCACGACGACTCCTCAGACAAGTAACCTCGGCGCCCCGAACTTTTCGGCAAAAGGTTTGTTCCCTTGCTTCAACAAAGTTCCTTTGGCGGACTTCGTTGGGCCGGCATCGCGATCACGGCGCGGTGCTGGAACATTGACGCCCTTGTGCTGTTAGGACGCCCGACAGCCCGCGTGTCCCATGGAGCAACGCCGATCAAAGGAGATTTCAATGTCTCAGTCGCAAACGACCACCGACCACGACGAAATTCGCAAGTGGGCCGAGGAGCGGGACGGCCGGCCGGCAGTGGTACGCACAAAAGGCGAGGGCGGCATCCTGCGGATCGACTTCGGTGAGCCTGAGGAAGCATTCGAGCCCATCGAATGGGACGAGTTCTTCCGGATATTCGACGAGAACGATCTGGCCTTTCTGTATCAGGCCAAGACTGGGGAGGGGAAAGCCAGCCGTTTCAACAAATTCGTCGAGCGCGATCAGAAGGGCTGATGACGCAAGCCAAGCGGCTGATCTGTACGGCCCAGTTGTCGAGATGTGGTCAACAATGACGGCCCCGCGGCTTAGCACTTCAGCCTGAGAGGGAGGGTAAAATTAATGCATCAGGTTTGCGCCGCGGGTTTTCGCCATCTCTCGCATGATGCCGTTGAGCCAGTTTTCAGTGGATTGACCAGGCTGTCTGCGGTCGACATCCCGGATCGCTTGCTCGAGCGTCCTCTCGACGAGCCGATCCGATGCGTCGACGTCTCCCAGCAAAAGGCGCGCCGCAAGTCGCAGTTTGGGCAAAAGCGCGAAGACGTCGTCGGACGGGTCCGGTCCGGGGGGCGCCCGCCCCGATTCCTGCGGGGGAAAGAGTGCGTTGAACACCGCCTGGCTGCCCGAGGATTTCCGCAGATTGCTGGCATAGCGGAGATGGTCGGGAATGGCGATGTCGTCATCGCCACTGAAGAACACGAAGGGGACACCCCGGCGCATCAACTCATCGGCGATTGGAAACACGCGTCGGCCATTGAGATTGACGTCGAGGATTGCAGCTTCGGCCGTCCCGGTGTGTTTGGAAGCCTGTTCGACGGTTGCAGCGGGACCAAGGATTATGGCGCCCATATTGCTGAAAAACCGCGCAAGATCTCCCGCCATCGTCCATTCGTCTTCAACTATCAGAATATGCAGCCCCCGCAGGTCGCGCACGTCGTCATCCTTTCTTGCAACGGAGGTTAGAATGCAGAGGATTTGCTTTCCGAATTCTGTCATCCAAGGCCGCCTGCAACCGCTTCGCAAGCATCAGCATGCGATCCGGGACGGGCCCCGCATCGGAATCTGCTAGCGATCCAGGCGCCCCTGACACCACTGGCGCTCGGAGTTTTATGTCAGCAGAGCGTTTCGTCATTGAACCACCATTGATATCGGGTTCAACGTCATCCCTGACGTCTTGTTCCATACCTCTTGCGCGCTATATGGTTGTGTCCTGTTCGATCCGGCCTTGAGGAGACTTCATGTCGGGTCGGCGAAAGGGGGACATGCCGTGACTGCCCGATCGACTAGATTTCCCATCGTTGGCATCGGCGCGTCCGCGGGTGGCATTCCCGCGATGGAAGGCTTGTTCAAAGGCGTTACCAGCCAGCCCGGCATGGCGTTCATCATCATCACGCATCTCAGCCCGAAGCGAGAAAGTCTGTTGCATGAAGTTGTCAGCCGCTACACCGAGATGCCTGTCGTTGTGGCCGAGGATGGCATAGCTGTTGTACCTGACCACGTCTACGTGATGCCACAAAACGTCACTCTGGCGATCGCCAACGGTGTGCTGCGCCTGCGGCGGCCCAACGGGCTTACCCAAGAGCGCAAACCCGTCGACATCTTCTTTAGTGCGCTCGCTGAAGACCAGGGCGAATATGCCGTGGGCGTCATTCTGTCGGGCGGTGATTCCGATGGAACGCTGGGCGCCAAGGCGATCAAGGAGCGGGGTGGCCTCACTGTCGCGCAAGCGCACGACGGCTACGGGCCGCGCAATCCCGATATGCCACAGAGCGCTATTGCCAGCGGGCTCGTCGACGTCGCTGTGCCCGCCGAGGAGATCGGGGCGAAGCTGGAGGCTTTCGCCCGCGGCTTCGACACGCTGGAAGGGCTGGCGGAAGAAGATGGCGACCATACGGCCGACATCGATAAGGTGCGAGAACAGATATACGCCATTCTGCGCAGCCACTCCGGCCACGACTTCTCGGGCTACAAGACCAAGACATTTCTGCGCCGCGTGAAGCGACGCATGCAGATCGCCCAGGTCCATTCCATCAGCGCCTATATAGACTGGCTGAAGAAAGATGCTCGCGAGGTGATGAACCTTTTTCGCGATCTGCTGATCAATGTCACCAACTTCTTTCGCGACCCCGATGCCTTCGAGTTGCTCGAGCGAAAGATCATACCGCAGTTGTTCGAAGGCAAGACCGCCAGCGACACCGTCAGGGTCTGGGTTCCCGGATGCGCCACGGGCGAGGAGGTGTTCTCTATCGGCATCCTGCTGCGCGAACACATGGAGAAGCTTACGGTCGTTCCGCGCGTCCAGATATTTGCCACCGACATCGACGAGCCTGCGCTGGCGGTGGCCCGGGCGGCACGCTATCCCGAAGCCTTGCTGCAAGGGCTTTCACCCGAACGCCGACAGCGGTTCTTCAACGGCGACGGAGAGAGCTATGTCATTAGCAACGAGATACGGGAACTGTGCATCTTCTCGCCGCACAGCGTCATTCGCGATCCGCCTTTCTCGCGCATGGATCTGGTCTCCTGCCGCAATCTGCTGATCTATTTCGGCCCGAGCATCCAGAGCCGTGTCATCCCTGTCTTTCACTATGCATTGAAGCCCGGCGGTTACCTGTTCCTCGGCACCTCCGAAAGCGTTGGGCAGCACGACAATCTGTTTGCCACTGTCGACAAGAAACATCGTCTCTTCCAGGCGCGCGAGCATGCCTCGCCGCATATCAGGCTGCCCGCCTTGATCGGTGAGAGCCGTTCCGGCGTCTTTCCCTCTGAAAGCGCCGGCTTAAGGAAGGGAGCCGCCGGTTATCCGCTGCGCCAGGCTGTCGAGGCGCAGGTGCTGGAGCGCTTCGCTCCGCCGCATGTCCTGGTCAACGCCGAGGGCGATGTCGTCTATTATTCGGCCAGGACCGGCAGATATCTCGAAGCGCCGCAAGGGATTCCCAGCCGGCAGTTGCTGACGATGGCTAGGCGTGGGCTGCGACTGGACCTCCGCGCCGCGTTGCGGGAAGCGACGACGACGCGCCGCACAGTGGTGCGGGAAAACCTCATCGTAGAGGAAGACGACGAACGGGTCCAGCCGATCAAGCTCACGATCGAACCGCTCACCGAACGTGGCAATGGCGAGCCGCTTTATCTCGTCCTGTTCGAACCGTCGGGGCCGACCCAGGCCCGCTCAGAGGAAGACGGCGGCGGCCGTGACAGTGACAGCACCGCCGATCTCGAGCGGGAGCTGCGCGACACCAGGGAGCGCCTGCAATCGACGATCGAGGAATACGAGACCGCGCTGGAGGAGGTCAAATCGTCGAACGAGGAACTCGTCTCCGTCAATGAGGAGGCGCAGTCCACCAATGAGGAACTCGAAGCCTCGAAGGAGGAGATGCAGTCGCTCAACGAGGAGCTCAACACGATCAACGCCGAGTTGACGGCCAAGATAGAGGAGCTCGACCACGTCAACGGCGATCTGCGCAACCTGTTCGAAAGCACCGACATCGCGACCATTTTCCTCGACCGCAGCCTTGTGGTCCGTACCTTCACGCCGGCGGCGTCATCCTTCTTCAGCCTGCGTCCCTCCGATGTCGGCCGGCCGCTGACGGATCTGTCTAGCCAGCTCGACTACCCCGAGCTGAAGCAGCACATCGACAAGGTTTTCGAGACAGGCGAGATCCTGAATCACCATCTGGCACGCGATGCCAGGGGCCTGTTCCACATGGTCCGCATCAATCCCTATCGCGACAAGGGCAACAGGATCCAGGGCGTGGTGGTGACACTTGTCGATGTCACCACTCTGGCACAGGCGGAAGAGCATCAGCAGGTGCTCATCTCTGAACTCAACCACCGGGTCAAGAATATGCTTGCGGTGATCGCCAGCATTGCAAGCCGCACGCGGGAAAGTTCTGATACGAAGGAGGAGTTCGCGGATGCGCTGATCGGTCGCCTGCATGCCATGTCGCGGGCCTACGGCCTGCTGACCCGGGAGAGATGGAAGGAAGCCTCGGTCAGGGAACTGCTCCAGCAGGAGCTCGAACCATTCGGCATCGAGCGGATCGAACTCGATGGCGAGGATGTCAAACTAGGTCCGCAACAGGGGCTTTCCCTCAGCATGGCCATTCATGAACTGGCCACCAACGCGGCCAAGTACGGCGCTTTGTCAAAAACCGACGGCAAGGTCAGTGTGCAATGGTCGATCGAGGAGGACAGTTTCACATTTGGCTGGCGCGAAAAGGACGGCCCTGTTGTCAAGGCGCCCTTGGACAATGGTTTTGGCCTGACACTGCTGCAGGGAGAAATTGGTTACAGGCTCGGCGGCCATGTCGAGACCGCGTTCCACAAGGACGGCCTCAGCGTCCAGATCGCGTTTCCAGCAAACCACAAGGAGGCGCCGTGAGCGACGACAGGCCGCGCGTTCTGGTGGTCGAGGACGAATGGCTGATCGCCGAAGACGTCGCGTCTCGCCTGCGTGCGGCGGGTTATCCCGTGATCGGCCCGGTCTCGTCGGTCGCCGCGGCTCGTCAACTTATCGATGCAGGCAAAGTCGACGTGGCGCTGCTCGACATTCAATTGAACGGTGAAACGAGTCTGCCCGTAGCCGAAACATTGCTGGCTCGCGGCGTCCCCTTCGCCTTCATGACCGGATTTGGGCCGCGTGATGTTCCCCAACCCTTCCGAAGCTGCAAATTCGTGCCAAAGCCGGCAGGCGACGCTGCCCTTCTCAACACCCTGGCCGACCTGGCATTGCTTCGTCCCGACACGCACTCGTCGTGATTTCAACAGCCGGTTTCGATCAGTCCAGGGGCTTGTCCGTCGGCCGAGGCGTGGTGCTCGCCTGACGCGGCCGCCCGGCGTTGCGATTGGCAACCGGATTGTCAAGCGGCGCGGTCGACGGCCGGGATGTGCCTGCGGTTTTCGGCGTCTCCGGCTTGCCACCGGCATCCGTGTCACTGGCGTCCCGTCTCGGGTGCGGCAGACCATCGGCGTTCGGAGACCGGACGCTGGGTTTCGATGTGGAACTCTCATTGCTCATGGCAGCACCTTTCTTTGCATCGGGTGGGGCACGGTAGTCCCGCCGCTGTGAAGTCTGCAGGTCAAACCGTCGCCGCGATCGAAGGTTCCAGGTGCCAACGGGTCCATTGCGATCCACGGCCGCCGACTTACTCAGGGCAGACCTGGTGCGAGAGCCCGACAC
The DNA here is from genome assembly GCF_004022735.1 of Mesorhizobium sp. M7A.F.Ca.AU.001.01.1.1. Classification (NCBI taxonomy): domain Bacteria; kingdom Pseudomonadati; phylum Pseudomonadota; class Alphaproteobacteria; order Hyphomicrobiales; family Phyllobacteriaceae; genus Mesorhizobium; species Mesorhizobium sp. M7A.F.Ca.AU.001.01.1.1. Next base: position 26,625 of record NZ_RZPF01000003.1, on the reverse strand, counting down.
CTCAACCATGCGGCCGCATCACCACCTTGATGCAGCCATCCTGCTTGTCACGGAACGTCTTGTAGAGATCCGGCCCGGCTCCGAGATCCGCCCGGTGCGTGATCACGAAGGAGGGATCGATGTCGCCCTTCTGGACTATGTCCAGGAGCGGTTCGAGGTAACGCTGAGTATGGGTCTGACCCATCCGGAAGGTCAGGCCCTTGTTCATGGCGGCGCCGAACGGAATATGATCGACGAGACCGATATAGACGCCGGGCACCGAGATGGTGCCGCCTTTGCGGCAGGAGTAGATTGCTTCGCGCAGTACATGCGGCCTGTCGGTGCCGAGGTAGACGGCGGCCTTGACCTTGTCGAGCATGGCGTCGGCACTGGCGCCGGGATCCGACTCGGTACCGACACAGTCGATGCAGCGATCAGGACCGCGGCCATCGGTCATCGCCATCAAGGCGTCGTAAATATCGGAGTTGCTGAAGTCGAGCGTCTCGGCCTTGCCGTGCTCGCGAGCCATCGCCAGCCGCTCCGGCACCTTGTCTATGGCAATAACGCGGCCGGCGCCGAGCATCCATGCGCTTTGGATGGCGAACTGGCCGACCGGACCGCAGCCCCAGATAGCGACGGTATCGCCTGGCTCGATGCCGGCATTTTCAGCCGCCATGTAGCCAGTCGGGAAGATGTCTGAGAGGAACAGCACCTGTTCGTCGTCCATTCCTTCGGGCACCTTTATCGGACCGACATCGGCGAAAGGGACTCGCAGATATTCGGCTTGCCCTCCCCAATAGCCGCCGACCAGATGCGAATAGCCGAACAGGCCCGCCGGGGATTGTCCCATCACTTCGGCGGCCTGTTTGGCATTGGGATTGGACCTGTCGCAAAGCGAGAACAGCCCCTTCTGGCAAAACCAGCATTCGCCGCATGAGATGTTGAACGGCACCACGATGCGGTCACCCTTCCTGAATTTCGAATGGCCGCGGCCGACTTCCACGACCTCGCCCATGGTCTCGTGTCCAAGCACGTCGCCCGATTCCATGGTCGGCATATATCCGTTCATCAGATGCAGGTCCGAGCCGCATATGGCGCAGCAGATGACCTTGATGATGACGTCGCGATCATCCTCTATAGCGGGATCAGCCACCTGGTCGCATCGGATGTCGCCTTTGCCGTGCCATGTGAGCGCTTTCATGAGGTTGCTCCTTGTTGGAAGAAGGTTGGAAGGCAAATCGTGTAAAAGGCACCGTCTGAGCGTCTGCAGCAATCCGTCGATATACAGGTCAACACATAGGAGTTGCTGCCGTGATGCCCGATTGTTCAGTCTTTGGATGCGGAACCCGGCTCGGCCATCTTGCGGTGCTGTTCAGCCAGCGTGCCTGCCGGCATCACATGCGCCGCGGCGACCTGCAGCTTGTTCTCCAACTGCTGATGACTTGTTCCTCGCCGGCCATCTCGCCTCGTAACCGGCTATGACTACATCGGTGGGATTGTCCTTCTCATCGGTGCCGACCTTGCCCTCACCACGGCCAACTTTTCATTCGTCATAACGTCCTCCGAATTTCGCTTCGGCCGAACCACCATCGAGGCTGATTGTTCCGTACGGATAGGATTGAATGGGCGGCTTTATGCCGGCCATGAAAAGCGATTTTGTTCTGGGCACATTCGACTGTGAACAACTCATGATGGCGGTGGAACAACTCAAGTTTGTGCGAGTTCGGTAGCCGTGCAGCGTCATCGCTCCCCTTGTTTGATGCTGCACGGTCGGGTTCCCTCAGCCTGATCAGCCCGCGCGCCCTCGCGGCAGCGCGGGCTTTCTATGGGCAGGGCGCCATGTTTTAAATCTTTGGAACAACGTACCCGTTCAGCAGTTCGGCGTGCAGGAGGAACAAAATGCAATTCGCGGAAGAAATCGCGCTCAGGCGCGTAAAGATGCTGGTCGAACAATATGTTGTCGCCAGGAGCAGGAGATATGATTTCGTCTCGACCGAACTCGCCTGTAAGGCCATCCGCCAGGTCGTACGAAGCCCGATCGAGGACGCCGAACTGGACCATCTGCTGGCCAGAAGCGCCGTCAAACAAGGGCTGTCGGTGCGGTTCGACCGGATAGGTCATTGGCAGGCGGCTTCGCCCGAACTCAGCCAGGAGAAATCAGCATGAGGGCAGTGCTTTTGATGTCGGCCGCATTGCTCGCCTTGGCGGCGTGTAATGACAATGCCGATCCAGCCAAGTCCAAGACGGATACCACGAACAGCCAACCGGTCGACAAGAATCCCACGACGGACACCAACCCGACACCGCAGACCAGCACCGGCGGCGATCAGCAAGGTACGCAGCCAGCCCAGCCTGCATCTCCCAAGCCAAGTGGCGGCTAGGCCTATGGAGCGACGCAACGCGATAATCTCGCTGGTGATAGCCGCAGTCATCATTGTCGGTTTCGTCGTCGGCTTTTTCTACATTGATATGGGCTGGCAGACCTCGCCGCTGAAACGCGCGCCTGAACAGAACCAGGGTGGCAACGCCCCGGCGGATACCTCACCAGCCGCGGGCGTCCAGAAGAATCCCAAGGAAAACACCGAAATGCCTGGGCAGTGATCGACAGCTCGTCTCTGAGTAGACCTCGAACCAAGCCAGACGCGTTTATGCTGTCAGGTCCCACCGTGCTGATCCTTATGTACTTTCTGCTTCCCGTCTGGCTTGTCGCTGGCTTTGCAGACTGGCTTTGCCACCGCGCCTCACATATCGAGTCGACCACGGGCGCCAAGGAATCCTTGATCCATCTTCTGATGTTCGCCGAAGTAGGCGTGCCGTTGCTGGCAGCCATGTTCCTCGAGGTGAATGCCTTGGTCATCGCTGTCATGATCGTCACCTTCTTCATCCACGAGGCGACGGCGATGTGGGATGTACGCTATGCAACCACGGCGCGCAGGGTAACGCCGATCGAACAGCATGTGCACAGCTTTCTGGAAATGATCCCGCTGATGGGCCTGGTCAGCGTCGTCTCCCTCCATTGGACGCAGTTTCTTGCGTTGTTCGGGGCGGGGCCGGAAACCGCGCGCTTCGATATCGTCTGGAAATCGCAGCAGTTGCCACTGATCTATATCGTCTGCGTGATGGCCGTGATCGTACTTTTCGAGTTGCTTCCGTATGTGGAGGAATTCGTCAGGGGCTTACGGGCCAATGCCGGGAGGCTGATCCCGCCGAAAGCCAGGCGACGCGACCCGGGCCACACGACGTTGCGGTGATGGGGCGGTCTGAAACGATGCTTCCTTGACCACAAGTACTCAGCGGTCTGAGCGCCGTCTCGCGCGGAACATCTCTGCCGGACTGGTCATTAACAGAACGGGAGAGGACAGACATGGAGCGTGATGATGAGCATCCTTTCCGACCTCGACAAAAAGCTGACGGACAACATGTATGAACATGCCAGCGAACTCACGGATGCGGTGGCGGACCTGCCGCCGGAACTCGTTGAAAGCGTCGACCGGCTAATGCCTTTCATCCAGCCCGAAGCGCGCGAGACGGTGAGAAATCAGGTTTTCGGCCTGATCCACGAATACAGGATCGTGGCCCCTCGCAGCCCGGCCGATCAGGATTGACCTACCCGTTCTGGTCTATCGCGTGAGGCGCGGGTTGGCTGCCGCCATCGTTGCTTGCTCTATGGCCGCCGAACCACAGCCAAGCCGCGACGATCACGACTGCCACGATCACTATCCAGGATATGAGACGAGGCATTGCGGGATTCTCCGTGCCAGCAGTCCATTCACGTCGACGTGATGATCAGGACGGAATTGAAGTCGGCTCCGCCGCCTCCTTGTGCTCCTAATTCCGCACGCGATCCTTTGTTCCGCTTGAGTTGCGGTGGCCGGCTGAGATCTGTCGCGTCCACATGCCCTGCAGCCGCCCCGCCGGATGGGCTTTCGTTGACGCGCCCGCTGAACGCTCTAGGTCAATTCAAGCCGACCACCGCTCGTTCGGCACTAGGGGAGACTATTCTTGTGGCGCACCAAACGCCGAATTTGATCCTCAGCGGCCGTCATTTCCGGCTGGATTGTTTGTGCTTGCTGTTGCTGTTGTGCGTGTCGGCGGGATGCTCGTCTTCCGACGAGATCGAGCAGCAATCACGAACAGCGGCTTCCGCGGCACAGACCGCATCGATGTTGCTCGACGCTTGGATGGGCGGCGCGGCGCCGACCGCATACACGGTGGACACGCTGCAATCGATCGCCAAGACGCTCGTAGATACGGGGGCGCAAATCCGGTCCGCCGAAACCAGTGAACCCACCGAGCAAGCTTCTCTGACAAAAGCAGTCAATGATTTGTCGGTCGCGGTGACGCGTGCCGAGGCCGGACTGCAGGCAGATGACCGGCTGGAAGTCCAAGACGCGCAACAGGATTTACGGCTGGCGTCGCGTGCGCTCGCTGCCGCCTACGCCAAGTATTTCGCGCCGAAGCCATGAAAAAGCTCATGGAAATATCCCTCGGCGTCGTCACCAGCGTCGGCGGCTTCCTCGAAGTTGGGTCCATGGCGACGGCGGCGCAGGCAGGCGCGATGTTTGGCTTCCAGTTGATCTGGGCGGTGGTGCTTGGCACCGTCTGCATCATCTTCCTTGTCGAAATGTCCGGCCGGTTCGCGGCCGTGAGCCATCACACGATCTCCGACGGCATCCGCGAAAGGTTCGGTTTCAACGTCTTTCTATGGCCGTTGCTTGCCGCCTTGCTGGTCAATTTCCTGGTGCTGTCCGCCGAGATCGGCGGCGTTGCCATTGCGCTCGAACTTGCCACGGGCATAGGCTTCCAGTGGTGGGCACTGCCGGTGGCTTTGCTGGCGTGGCTGCTGCTCTGGAAAGGCACGTTCGGCGTCATCGAGAAGGGCGTGTCGTTTCTCGGTCTGGTGACGCTGTGTTTCGTCGTCGGAGCGGTGATGCTGAGACCTGATTGGACGGCAGTCGCAAGGGGCGCCGTGCCTTCGCTGCCGGTCCACGATGCCGCCAATTACTGGTTCATGGCGGTCAGCATTCTGGGCGCCTCGATATCGCCCTACCTGTTCATGTTCTATTCCTCGGGGGCCATCGAGGACCGGTGGGACAAAAGCTATCTCGGCGCCAATCGGGCCATAGCGGGGTTGGGCATGACCTTCGGGGGCACCATCTCGATCGGCGTGTTGATCGTGGCCGCTCTCGTGCTCGCCACGCATGGCGTCACCCAGGTGGACGACTATCACCAACTGCCGTTGATGCTGATCCCCATATTCGGCTTCTGGGGCTTCGTGCTGTTTGTTGCTTCTCTCGCCATCGCCTGCTTCGGCGCTGCGCTCGAGGTCGGGTTGCAACAGGCCTATCTTGTGGCCCAAGGGTTCGGCTGGAATTGGGGCGAGGATCGCAAGCCGCGCGACGATCCGGGTTTCAGCGCCATCTACACGATATCATTACTGTTGGCGGCTATTCCCATCGCGCTTGGTCTTGACCCGCTGAGGCTCACCATCTTTTCCATGGCGCTGACGGCTGCCAGCCTTCCGCTGACCGTCGTTCCGTTCCTGTTTCTGCTGAACGACAAACGTTATGTCGGCGAGCATCGCAACGGCATTTTGTCAAATGCCGCCGTCATCTTCATCATCGCGCTTGGCTTCGTACTGGCGGTGGTGACCATCCCGCTGCAGATATTCGGAGGCACATGATGAAGTTGCTGCGTGATCTCCTGGACAAGCAGGTGGTCGACCGCGAGCAGGTCAAGGTCGGTAAGGTCGACGGTTTGGTGGCGCAGTTGCGGCCTGGCAAGCCGCCTCGGATCATTGCCATCGAGCTCGGCTCCATCACCCTGGCGCGTCGCCTCGGCGCACGGCCCGGGCGCTGGATGGCGCGGCTCGCGGTCAAGCTGGGCGGCACGCAGCATGGCGAACCTCATCGGATCGCTTGGCGCAAGGTGAAAGATATCGGCATCGATATCGAGTTCGACATCGATGTGCGAGAAACGTCGATCTTCGCCTGGCAGGACTGGTTGCGCGACCATATCATCGGGCGCATTCCGGGAGCTTGATGATGATTACGGTCAATCTCGAGCATCTGGCGGGGCGGCGCGTACTCTCGCAGCGCGGCAAGAATGTCGGTTATATCGAGGAGATCCGCGCCGAACGGGATGGTGACGATTTCGTCGTCACCGAATTCCACGTCGGGGTCTACGCTGCTTTCGAGCGTCTTTCGGCCTCGGCCATAGGCGTGGCGGTGCTGGATCTTTTCCGATTACGCCGCCGCGACGGTCTATACCGCATTCCTTGGGACAAGCTCGACATCTCCGATCCCGCGCGACCGCGGCTGCTGTGCCCAATGACTGAACTCTCAGGCATGAAGGACGCGCCGGACCTCCAGGAATAGGTCGTGGGTGCTGCATCGTCGGGATTAGTCTCAGCGCAGCATGCTTGCCGCCAGGAAGACCACGGCTGCTGTCAAAACGACAGCTGCAATCACCAACACCGGCCAGTTGCCGCCAGGCCGCAGTTCCGGCTCGCCTTCGACCGGACGCATGGCATTGGCAAAGCTGGCATCGTTTTCGAATTTTGGACGAGTGCGCGGCGGACTTGTCTCAGCGACCGGATTTTGTGTGTCCGCGGCCTCTGCGTCTGTCTCAAGCGGGGCAATGGCGGGATCGAACCCCGGCGTCTTGTCGTGCGTTGCTCCTGCCTGAACTTCGCCTCTGGCCGCGGCAGCCGTGAGACCTGTAACCTTAGCCATAATCTCTCCCCTTCGAACCGATCTCGGCAGTATCGCACTTGCAGGCGCCGGCGGAACCAAGCTTGCATGCGCTGAGGCGACCCACCACGGTCAGACTTGCTCGCTCAGCAGAATCCTGGCGTCCTTGGCCGCAACGATGAACGCCTGTCGTGCCGCCCTTGTCGGCTTTTCGCCTCGCATGACGGCAAGGCACGCTCTGATCGCGGCAAGACGCCTCTCGGATGTCGGCTTTGGCCAGTCCCGCAGCAGCACTTCGGCTGCGTCCGACACCGAAACCACAACCCTGTCGCGGTCTATCCGGCCAGGTTGAATGACAATCGGCTTTCTGAAATGTCCAGTACGCACATGCCTCTCCAGCGGGATGCACTCTATTCGACACGCCGCTGCAAGACTGCGCGTCGCGACGCGCTTTAACTCCGCAACCGTCGATTTGTTCCAGAGCACCTGGCGTTTGAAACAACTAGCCGTTGGCCGTCCGTGCGCGCCCGTCCCAAGACTTACAACAGGTCCTTGCGAAGGAAGATGCGTGCGTGCCCTGGAATTCCGAATTCGACTTTGCCGAATTCCTCGAACCCATGCTGCATGTAGAATAGCGGCGCCTGGAAACTGCTTGTCTCGACCACGGCTTTTTTGCAGCCACGCTGGTTCATGGTGCCGGCGTTCCTGTCGCCTGTCACTTCTCCACATTTTCCGTCGATGTGGCAGATCTCACGCGAGATAGTCCGGCAGCCTCATGCGTGGATCGTGGTGCTGCCGGGCCTGCAGGCATGTCGTCTGGGTATCGGAACAAAGCGCATCTTGGCCTGTTAGGGCGACGCATCCCAGGCAAGGACAAAGCCGATGAAAACACGACAATTTTTCGCATCGCTCGCCGCTGCTTCCATTTTTCTCGCCGTGCCTGCTTTTGCTGCCGACAGCGCCCAGGCCTTCGTCGACAAGGCTGCCATCGGCGGCAAGTTCGAAGTCGACTCGAGCCAGATTGCCTTGGGCAAGGTTCAGGACCAGAGCATCAAGGACTTCGCCCAGATGATGATCCGCGATCACGGCGCGGCCAATGCCAAGCTGGCAACGGTGGCCGGCGAACAAAAATTGAAAGTGCCGCCGGCGCTTGATGCCCAGCACCAGGGCGATCTCGACAAGCTCAAGAATGCGCAGGCTCCGATCGATCCAGCCTATGTCGACATGCAGCGCAAGGCGCATGCCGACGCCGTCAAGCTGTTCGAAACCTATGCCAGCGGCGGCGACAACGCCGGGCTCAAGACATTCGCCCAGCAAACGGTCGATACGCTGAAGACGCACCAGCAGATGATCGAAAAGATCGCAGCCGGGCAGGACGCCATCACGGGAGCGACAACACCGGCGGTGAAGACCGACAATACCCCCAATGCCGCCGCTCTCGTTCCCGGCGCAAACAGCTTCACCGAAGCCCAGGCCAAGAGCCGCATCGAGGGTGCAGGCTATACCAACGTGTCGAAGCTTACCAAGGACGACCAGGGCATCTGGCGGGGCCATGCCACCAAGGCAGGCGAAAGCCTCGCCGTCGGCCTGGACTATCAGGGCAACGTCGTTGCCGCCAGCAAGTGAGCACGGATCAGGAGAAATCAATGAAAACGGTAACTGGACTGTTCGACAACTATGACGACGCGGCCGACGCGGTCCGCGAACTGGAAGCCACGGGCGTCCCGCATGCGAACATCAGCATCGTCGCCAACAACTCGGATGACTGGTACGAGGGCGACCGTTCGGAGGCTGCCGAGGATGCCGGGGCTGGCGCGGGGATTGGAGCCGTGATCGGCGGTGCCGGCGGATTGCTGACAGGGCTGGGGGTCATGGCCATCCCGGGCGTCGGACCTGTGGTCGCGGCGGGTTGGCTCGCCGCCACCGCGACAGGTGTCGTTGCCGGGGCGGTGGCAGGCGGTGCGGTCGGAGGCATTGTCGGCGCTCTGACGGAGTCCGGCGTGCCCGAGAACGATGCCCACGTGTATGCGGAGGGCGTACGCCGCGGCGGCACGTTGGTCACGGCCAGGGTGGACGATGAACTCATTGCAAATGCCGAGGAAATTCTGGGGCAATCCAGATCGGTCGATCTTGCCGAACGCCGCAGGGCTTACGAGGCTGGCGGCTGGACCGGCTTCGATGCCAATGCCGGCGAATATATCCCTGACGAGACCGATCGCGACAGCGCTCGGGCGATCAATCGGCCTTGAACGAGGAGGTGTGGTCGCACGTACCGAACGACGAGGTTTCACGAAGTGCTACGGAGCGTGTGGGACAGATGTTCGAGTTGCCCGGCTTCAAGATCTCCGTGAGCAAGGCATGAAGCTTCCCGGCTGTCCGGCGCGTTAAGTGATCTCAGTTGAATCCCCGACCGTTCAAGCGAACTGGCTGGCTGTCGGGTTGGCGTGCTGCACGAAAAGTACTCAGCGATCAAGGTGCGGTGTTGGTATGGTGGTGCGCTGGCGGGCTCTGGTCACGCTGAGCCGCACGTCTGCCGCCTGGCTCATATCGGGCGTGCGCCTGTTCGATCTCACAACTCGATTCTAGTGACTGTGGCTCCCCTTATGTTCGACTATTAACTGTTCGGCCAAGTTGGGCGTTGACGCTTCCTCTCTATAAGAGTTAATAATCTCCTAATATAAGAAGCATCTAAAGTTCGTGGTCGAAAGCCACGAGTTTGACGATGTAGGTTGGGTAGGGAACGTAGCGTGACGACCAGTCGTCGCGTCCAGCAGCATCGGGTCAATATCCGTCCGTGAATGGCCAGCTTGAGGCGGCTGTTCCAGGCGCGGCGGTGTGCCTGGATGAGGGCGAAAATTCATGCCTGCCTGGATTCGCGCGGTTTTTCTTCGGCTGGAAGCAGCCGGTCGTTCAGTACTGTCGATAAAACAGAAAAACAGATGAGGCGTCTGTTCTTAAAAGGGGGGTTGAAAAATGGCTACTCAGGTCACCGGTGCCGGCGGCACCACGACGTCTTTCTCCAACACGCCGCAGGCGAAGGATGACCTGTTTACCTATGATAGTTTCCAATCCGTCTTCCTGAACGTGATGGCCAACGATCTCGGCGGGAATGCCAAGACCCTCTGGTCAGTCGACAATGGCATCAACAACACAGGCGCAATGAATGGATACACCGCCGCTGATTTGTTGACCCAAGACTTAGCACGCACTGAATCCCCCACCTCCGAGACAAGTTATAACGGCGCGAAGATCTGGATTACGTCCGACGGACTCGTGGGATACGACGCGACTACCTTGTCAGCGGCGTTCAAGGCACAGTTACAGGGCTTGAATGCGGGACAGTACCTGACTGACAGCTTCATCTACTCGGTCCGGCTCGGCAATGGAACGCTCAGCTGGGCAACCGCGACGGTACATTTCGCCGGCACCAACGACGCCGCGGTGATTTCCGGCGTCTCTACGGGCGCGGTCGTCGAGGCTGGCGGTGTCGCCAATGCCATCACCGGGACGCCGACGGTGAGCGGCACGCTGACAGATACCGACGTCGACAACACGCCCAATACGTTCCAGGCGGTCGCGCCCGGAACCGCGGGCGATCATGGGTATGGGACCTACCAGATGACCGCGGGTGGTGTCTGGACCTTCACCCTCAACAACAACAATGCGGCAGTGCAGGGTCTCAACGTCGGCCAGCATCTCACCGAGACGTTTACCGTCCACACACAGGACGGCACGGCCCAAGTAGTAACGGTCACGATCAACGGCACCAATGACGCGGCTGTAATCTCCGGCACCATTGCCGGCACGGTCGTCGAGGCCGGCGGCGCTATCAATGGCACCCCGAGTGTCAGCGGCACGCTGACGGATACCGACGTCGACAATCTGGCGAACACGTTCCAGGCGGTTGGTGCCGGCGGGGCAACTGACCACGGCTACGGCACCTTTGCGATGAACGCGGCGGGCACCTGGACCTATACGCTCGACAACACGAATAGTGCGGTCCAGGAACTCAACGCGGGCGATCATTTGATCGACACATTCACGGTTCGGACTGCGGACGGGACAGCGCAGGTAGTAACGGTCACGATCAATGGAATTACTGATAACGCGACGGTCAACCTGAGCGCCTCGACGGTCGCCGAGGGCGCGGTCGCCAACTACGTGTTCACGGCGACGCTGTCGGACGCCTCGCATGGCGTCACCACGATCACCACCGACAAGGGCGACATCACCATCGCCGATGGCCAGACCACCGGCACGCTGACGATCGCCTCGGGCAATGGCGAGGACGTCTACAACGACGCATCGAGCCTGACCGCCAACATCACCGCCACCGCGGGCGGCAACTTCGAGCACCTGGTGATCGGCACCGGCACGGCGACGGCCAACGTCACCGACACCACCACCGACGCGACGGTGAATCTCAGCACGTCGAACGTTACGGATCACGATACCAACGTCACCTTCACGGCGACGTTGAGCAACGCCTCGCAAGGCGTCACCACGGTCCACACCGACCATGGCGACATCACCATCGCTAACGGCCAGACCGTTGGCACACTGGTGATCGCAACCCCCAACGCATCAAGCCTGTCCGCGACCATCACCGGCACCTTGGGCGGCAACTTTGAACACCTGGTGGTCGGCACCGGCACGGCGACGGCGCAGATCATCGACGCAACTGCGCCGACCGTGACGATTACCGACGACGAGCCGGCGGCGACGGCCAACATTGCCGGTGGCAATGTCCTCTACACCTTCACCTTCAGCGAGCCTGTCACCGGATTTGTTACATCAGATATCGTTGTGGGAGGCGGTACCAAGGGTACGTTCACCGCGGTGAGCAGCACGGTTTACACCTTGGATGTGATCCCAACCGCGAATACGCAGGCCGGTATCATCACCGTAGATGTGGCGGCAGGCGCGGCCAACGATGCAGCCAGCAACGGCAACACGGTGGCGATCCAGGCGACGCAAGCTTACGACACCAAGGCGCCGACGGTTATCATCACCGACGACGAGCCGGCGGCGACGGCCAACATTGCCGGTGGCAGTGTCCTCTACACCTTCACCACCAGCGAGAGCGTTGGCAGCACGCTGACCATTGCGGACGTGACGGTAACGGGCGGCACGGTCGGTGCGCTGACGCAAGTCGGCACCAGCAACGTATATAACCTGACCGTGACCCCGACGGCCAACGTCGATGCCGGCACGATCAGTGTAACAGTGAACCAGGTTGGCATCACCGATACGGCGGGCAATTCGGGGACCGGCACTGTCAATGCCACCCAGGCCTACGATACCAAGGCGCCGACCGTTTCGGTCGACATCATCGCCCCAGACCTGCCGGCAGGCGGGACATCACAGGTAAAGTTTGTCTTCAGCGAAGTCCCTACCGGTTTCACGGCGGCCGACATCATTGTGACGTCAGGCAGCGGCTCGATCACCAGCGGGCCGACCATAGACGCCACAGATCCAACCGGCAAAACCTATGTCGCAACGTTCACCGCATCTTCGACTTTTGTCGGAAACGCGACCGTTTCAGTGAGCTCGGGAAGCTATACGGATGCAGCTCTGAACACAGGCTCCGGAGGCAACGACACGGTATTCGAGGGCTTTACCTTTGACGCAGCGACGAAGGAAAACGGGCAAAGCGGCAATTTCACTCTTTCCGGGCACTATAATACCGGTGTGACGATACGCGCGTACTGGGACGTCGACAATCCGACCCACGCAGTTGCCGTGACGCTGAATGGCGATGGCACCTGGAGCGGGGCTAAGACCAACCTGGGCAACAACACCGGAGCCCACACCTTCTTTGTGGTCGCTACGACAGGCAGCAGTACCATTGTCCAATCCATCGGTGTCACAGCGCCCGCCGGCATTGCCGGAGAGGCTGTGAACTTGGGACTTACCGATCCAGCCGGCCACGATGGCGCGATTACGCTCACGATTAGTGACGTCCCCGACGGATGGACGATCGATGGGGGCACCCGCAACGCGGACGGCTCTTGGACCGCAACAACCACGAATGTTTCCGCCCTGACCGTCACGACGCCGGTCACCTATACCGGTGCACACGTGCTCAACGTGACCGGGACCTGGAGTAACGAGGACGGGACCACCGGGACCATGACCATCGCGGACAACGTGGAAATCTATGCCAAGGGTTCGCCCATCTTTGCTTTGTCTGGAAACGACTACCTGACCGGGTCCAGCGGCAACGACCTCTTCGTCTTCTCGCAGCCGATCGGTGCCGACACGGTGCACAATTTCGACGCCGCGGCCGACCAGATCGACCTTATCGGCTACAACGGACTGGCGGACTTTGCCGACCTGCAGACCCATATCGCCGACGATGCCCACGGCAACGCGGTGATCACGCTGGGCGATGGGCAGTCGATCACGCTGGATGGCGTGCACTCGGGCGCGCTGACGGCAGGCAATTTCGTCTTCGACCAGACGCCGGTGGTCAACAATGCCGGCACCATGACGATCGGCGACGGCGCCTTGCTGCCGCTGAGCGGCATGATCAACAATAGCGGCCTCATCTCGCTGGACTCGACCGGCGGTGAAACGCTGCTGCAAATCATCCAGCATGGCGTGACCCTGCAGGGCGGCGGGCAGATACTGTTGTCCGACAGCGCCGCCAACGTGATCTCCGGCACGGGGCCGGACGTCACTCTGGTCAATGTCGACAACACGATATCGGGCGCCGGCCAGTTGGGCGGCGGGATGCTGAGCCTCGACAACCAGGGCACCATTATCGCCTCCGGCGCGAATGCGCTGGTCATCGATACGGGGGGCAGCGTCGTCACCAACTCCGGAACATTGGAGGCGACCGGTTCAGGTGGACTGACGATCACCGGCGGGCTGGCGAATTCCGGCATGCTGTTGGCCAATGGCGGCGACATAGTCATCCATGGCCAGGTCACCGGCGACGGCGATGCCACGATCGGCAACCTGTCGAAGCTTGAGTTCGGCAGCGCCTCGTCGACGGATGTCACCTTCGCGCACGATGCGGCCGGCACGCTGCAGCTCGACGATTCCTTCGATTTCAGCGGGCGGATCGGCGGCATCACCAATGACGACAGGCTTGAGCTCGAGGACATCCTGTTCGGCGCGGGAACGACGGCCGTCTACCAGGCAAACCAGGATGGCAGCGGCGGAACGCTGACCGTTTCGGACGGCACCCACGGTACCGCGCTGCATCTGGTCGGCAGCTACGATGCGAACGGCTTCAAGCTTGCCGATGACGGCCAAGGCCATACCGCCGTTTCGTACAATCCGGCGGAATTCACGCTGACGGGCGTTGGCAATGGAGCAATTTCAAGCGACTTCGTGGTGTGAACCAAAAGGCCGCCGCCAGCGGCGGCCCACCTGGCCTGATGCGTATCGAGTGGGGTTCTGGACGTGGATAGCAAATCTCGAATTGTGAAGGATGCGCTTCGGGCCTGCCGCCGCTATTTCCTGGTAGCGGCGGCGTTCAGCCTGGCCATCAATCTGCTCTATCTCGCGTCCCCACTCTACATGCTGCAGATCTACGACAGGGTCGTTACCAGCGGCAGCGAAACCACGCTGGTGATGCTGACCCTGGTGTTGCTGGCGGCCTTTCTTTCGCTGGCCGGCCTCGACCTGGTGCGCGCCTCCATCCTGACGCGTGCCAGTGCGCGGCTCGACCGGCTGCTGTCGGCAAAAGTCCTGGCCGCGTCGGTCGAGACCCCATCGCCCGGCTCGTCGCCGAGCCAGCCCATCCGAGACTTCGACACGTTCAGGCAGGTCATCACCGGCAGCGGCATCCACGCTTTGTTCGACCTGCCATGGTCGCCCATCTACATCGGCATCATCTTCCTGCTGCATCCCTGGCTCGGCTTCTTCGCGCTGGGCTGCTCGCTGCTTCTGGTCGCCATGGCGGTGCTAAACGAATATATCGTGCGTTCGCCGCTGAAGCAGGCCAACGACCTGGCGACGACCAACTATAATTTCACCGAGATGAGCCTCAGAAACGCCGAAGTCGTTCGCGCCATGGGGATGATCGACGGCCTCATCCGCCGCTGGGGACGCGACCGCAATTTGGCGCTGCGGCGCCAGGCGGAGGCAAGCGATCGCGCCGCACTGATGTCGGGTCTGATCCGTTTCCTGCGGCTCACCATGCAGTCGCTGATCCTCGGCCTCGGCGCCTATCTGGTGATCGAACGGCAGATCACCGGCGGCACCATGTTCGCCGCGAGCCTCTTGCTGGGCCGGGGGCTACAGCCGGTCGAGCAGATCGTCGGCCTTTGGCGCAGCCTGATCCTGGGGCGGGCGGCGTTGGCAAGGGTCGAGAAGCTGGTCGACGGGGGCGCGCAGAGCGAAAGATCGTTCAACCTGCCCAAGCCCACCGGCAAGATTTCGGTTGAGCAGGTCAGCTTTGCAATTGCAAGCCAGCAGAAAGTGCTTCTGCGGGACGTATCGTTCCGGCTGGAAGCAGGCGAGACGCTGGGAATCGTCGGCCCTTCCGGCGCCGGCAAGTCGACGCTGGCGCGTCATCTCGCGGGCGTCATGCAACCCAGCCGTGGTACCGTCAGGCTGGACGGCGCCGACCTGTCGCAATGGGGACACGACGCGCTCGGCGACCACATCGGCTATCTGCCGCAGGATATCGAACTCTTCTCCGATACCGTCGCCGCCAACATCGGCCGCTTCAAGACCAATGTCGACCAGGAGGTCATCGAGGCCGCGCGGCTCGCCGGCGTGCATGAGATGATCATCCGCCTGCCGCAAGGCTATGAGACGCAGATCGGCGAAGGCGGCGCAGTGCTGTCAGGAGGATATCGCCAACGGATTGCTCTTGCCCGCGCAGTGTTCGGAACTCCGAACCTGATCATTCTCGACGAGCCCAGCTCCAATCTCGATGCCGATGGCGACCGCGCGCTGAGCGACTGCGCGATCGAACTCAAGCGCCGCGGCAGTACGGTGATCATCGTCTCTCACCGGCCCTCGACCCTGGCGAATGTCGACAAGATCCTCCTGTTGCGCGATGGCGCCGTCGAGGCCTTTGGCATGAGAAACGAGATCGTGGCGCTCCTCAACCAGCGCGCGGCGCCAATGGCGGTGGCAACGCAATGAGCCGTGTTTGGAGAGAGCGATGAGCGACGGCGCGCTTACCTACCGGAGCCTGCCTGGCGACGCCGGTATTCTGGCCCCGGATTCGATCCGGGTGCCGGCCTATATAGGTCTGCTGATCATCGTTGCTTTCTTTGGCATCTTTGGCGGCTGGGCGGCCTTTGCCCCGCTGAACGGCGCCGTGCTTGCCGACGCCATCGTCAAGGTGGATGGCAATCGCAAAAGCGTACAGCACTTCGACGGCGGTACGGTGAAGGAGATCCGCGTCAAGGATGGCGACGTCGTCAGGAAGGGCGACATAATGCTGAAGCTGGACGACACCAGGATTCGGTCCGAGTTCAATCTTTATGCCCAGCAATATGCGCTGTTGCGCGCAACCGATGCCAGGATCCGAGCCGAACTGGACGGCAGCGAGGTTGTTGCCTTTCCCAAGGACATTCTCAAAGAGCACGAAGACTACCTTAGGGATGCAATGGCAAACCAGATCGCCGATCTGGAAAGCCAACGCGCCTCGATGGCCGGCGCCAGGCAGATCCTCGAGCGGCGCATTGCCGAACTCGAGGAGCAGATCCAGGGCAAGCAGTCTCGGGTCGAATCTTACCATGCCCAGTTGCAATCGACGATCAACGAGAAGGCCAGCCTGTCGAAGCTGCTCAAGGCCGGATTGACGACCCGCCCACGCATCCTGGAGCTGGAAAGATCCGCCTCGGATCTGCAGGGCCTGATCGATGAGAACCTCGGCGCGATCGGCGGCAGCCAACAGAGCAAAGCCGAACTCGAAAGCCAGATCGCACAATTGACAAATGAGCGCCGAGCCAAGCTGTCGGCCATGCTGATCGATACGCAATCGAGCCTTTCCGACCTCGTGCCCAAGATGTTTGCCGCCCAGGCTGCCATGGACCGAGCCGAGGTGCGCGCGCCGTATGACGGCCAGGTGATGGATCTCAGCGTCTTCTCGATAGGCGCGATCGTTTCGCCGGGCCAGACCATCCTCGATATCGTGCCGACCGAAAATTCGCTGATCGTCCAGGCCCAGATTCGCGTCGAGGACATATCGAACCTGCGACCCGATATGGCTGCCGAAGTTCGTTTCACATCCTACAAGCAGCGCTCAATACCCATAATTCATGGCCGCGTCTCCCGCATTTCGGCGGATCGCATTACCGACAGCAAGACCGGGTTTCCCTACTATCTTGCCGACGTAGCGGTCGATCCGGTGGAATTGGCAGCAGCCCCACAGATTGCGCTTTATCCGGGCATGCCAGCGTCAGTCATGATCGTCACCGAGGAACGCACCGCGCTCGACTACATTCTGGGCCCGCTGGTTGTGTCGTTCCACTCCGCCTTTCGCCAGAAATGACGGATTAGCCAAGCGACTTCGCTTTTGAGGTGATTCTGACGCAGAGCAGTCGGAGACAAGCCGACAACCAGTCGCTCATGGTCTGCATGTTCCCTGCCGACAGCCCCTCTGTTTCTTTGGTGCTGGATCTGATGATCCTAGATGTTTGATCCCGGGCTTTATGGAGCATCCTTGTCTCCCGAATGAAAGGATGCGCTATGGGCCAAGTTCTGCATGGGAGCGCCAAAACGACAGAGGCGGTCCGTCGAGCGATACAGCATAGTCAAGAGAACCTGAGGGGCTGGCCAAGCGCTACGGGATCAACCGGAAGACGGTTGCGAAGTGGAAGAGGCGAGCTTCGGTCGCCGATCTATCGACTGGTCCGAAGGAACCGAGATCGAGGGTGCTCTCGATTGAGGACGAGGCGGACATTGTCGCTTTCCGCCGCTACACGCTGCTGCCACTCTTCCGTACGCACGGAACTGCAGGACATCATTTCCGCCCACATCTGGAAGCCGACAACTTTTCCTGAATGAGTGTGCGAAAAGAATGCATGGTTCCAAGTCGGCTGGCGGTTTGCGCGCCAAGGCTGGTTTGATCAGCTGCACACTGATCGTGACGACAACTGCAACCGTCGCGAGCTCCGGTCCTGGGCCAACCGACCACATAAGTTTATTCGTTTTTGACCAATACGCGCCGGTGAATTCCTGTAATCTTCGGAACAACACCGGGACAACCGGGTCAACCAGAAAGGTCGGGGAATGAAATACGTCGTCGATACGATCGGCGGTCCCGCAGGCGGTGATGCCTGGCAAGCCGCTGTTACCGAAGCCTATTTTCCGCTCGACACCGAGTATCGGAACCGTCGCGAATTTTCAGGCACGCTGGAAACCTTCTCGCTTGGGCTCGTCAGCGTGTCTAAAATGCGCTGCGATGCCGTAAGCTATCGTCGCCACCGCCGCCACTTCCTCAACGAGCGTGACGCCAGCCTGCTCATCACGATCCCGGAGATGTCGGAGGTGAATTTCTCGCAAGGGTCGAGAACCGTCAATTGCAGGCCGGGGGGCTTTCTCGTCGAGCGGGGAGATGCGCCTTACGAATTCTGGCACGGCAAGCCAAACGCGCTGTGGGTCCTCAAGGTACCATCATCGAGCGTTCGGGCACGGATCGGATCCGCCGAACGGCTCAGTGCGCTCAGTTTCGACGCGACCCAAGGCATCGCCGCGCTCTTCCTCGACACGGTGCGAACCACGATCGGTCATCTCGATGAGATCACTGAAGTCGCTCGTGAGATGATGGGCAGGCACATCCTGGAAATGCTGTGCCTGTCGATCGTGAGCGACGATCGCGTGCTGGACAGCAGCATCTCGTCGATCCGGGCCGGCCATTTGCATCGTGCCGAGCAGTATATTCGCGACAATCTGAAGAATTCCGACCTCGGCCCGCAGGCGGTGGCTGATGCCTGCGGCATCTCCCTGCGTTACCTGCAGGTCCTTTTTCAGGACAGCAACCAGTCGATCAACGGCTTCATCCGCGACGCCCGGCTTGAACTTTGCGCCGAGGAGCTGATGTCGGTGACCAACATCAGCAGCGTAGCCGAGATCGCTTACCGCTGGGGCTTCGCCGACCAGTCCCAGTTCTGCAAGCACTACCGGACGCGGTTCGGCTGCGCACCGACGGATACCCGTCGCGAAGCAGCGAACCGGGCGGGCGGCTCTTCGGCCTCGCGAGAGCGCCACTAGTCCCGACGAAATCCGGGCCAATTCCACCATTCATGCAACGTCTCCCCGGCAAGGGGCGACGAAGGCGGGGCTTTGCCCGCAAGACCTTGCGAAGGAACTGTCATGAGCCGAATCAGAGTTGCCGTCGATGTCGGAGGGACTTTCACCGACATCTGCATCATGGACGAAGACAGCGGAGCGATCCGCATCGAAAAAACCGCCTCCACGCCTGACGATCCCATGCAGGCCATCATGAATGGCGTGGAGCAGGGGCGCATCGATCTTTCGGAGGTAACGATGTTCTCTCATGGTACGACGGTCGCCACCAATGCGCTGATCACCCGCCGTCTGCCGCGCACCGCAATGGTCTGCAGCGAGGGTTTTCGTGACGTTGTAGAGATCCGTCGCGCCAACAAGGAAGATCTCTGGGACACCTACAAAGATGTCGCCAAGCCCTATATCCCGCGCCGCGACCGGCTGACCGTCCGGGAACGGGTCAGTGCCGAGGGCACGATCCTGGAAGCGTTGGACGAAGAGGCCGCGCGCCGTGTCGCGGAGATTCTCAAGAAACGGCAGGTCAAGTCCATCGCCGTCTGCTTCATGAACTCCTATGTGAACGGCGCCAACGAGCGCCGCATGCGTGAGATCCTGAAGGAGGCAATGCCGGATCTGCCGGTCTCGATCTCCTCGGAGGTGATGCCGGAAATCTTCGAGCACGAACGTTTTTCCACCACCATGGCGAACGCCGTCTGCGCCCCGGTCGTCGTCGACTACGTGTCGCGTCTCGGAGAAAAGCTTGCCGACGCCGGATACAAGCGAGATCTCCTGTTGCTGCACAGCGGTGGCGGGGTCATGACGCCCGCGAGCGTCAAGGATTTCTCAGCCCGGCTCGCGGGATCCGGCATCGCCGCCGGCGCCATCGCAAGCCGCTTCATCGGAAATCTCTGTGGCTACCCGAACTCGATCGGCTTCGACATGGGCGGCACCAGCACCGACGTCTCGCTGGCCTGGAACGGGGAGTCGCGCATCACAAAGGACTGGTACATCGAATTCGGATATCCGATCCGCTTCCCCTCCATCGAGGTATTGACCATCGGTGCGGGCGGCGGGTCGTTGGCATGGCAGGACGAGGGCGGCAGCTTGCGCAACGGGCCGCAGTCCGCTGGCGCCTTTCCAGGTCCGGCCTGCTACAAGAATGGCAACCTCATTGCCACCAACACCGATGCCAATGTGGTGCTCGGCCGTCTCGGCACCAGCCTTGCGGGCGGCAAGATCACGCTCGACCCCGCTCTGGCCGCCGAGGCGGTTCAGGAGACGGTAGCGGAACCCTTCGGCATGGAACTCCACCAGGCGGCCGAGGCGATCATCGCCGTCGCCAACGCCAATATGGGCAATGCCGTCCGGCTTCTCTCCATCAGCCGAGGCTACGACCCGCGCGACTTTGCGCTGGTCGCATTCGGCGGTGCTGGCGCTTTGCACGGAGCGGCGGTGGCCAAGGAGCTTTCGATTCCAACCGTGATCGTACCGCCCAATCCCGGCGTTACCTCCGCGCTCGGTTGCCTTCTCGTCGACGTGCAGCACGATTTCTCCGAAAGCTTCATGGCCGATGCTTCGACTGTCTCGCCCGCCGAGATGCAGGCAGCCTTTGTTCTGATGGAAAAACAGGCGGTTGAGCGTCTGGGCCATGAGGGCGTGGCGCAGGAAGACATGGCGCTGCAGCGCACGGTCGAGATGATGTACCAGGGCCAATGGCGCTCGCTCGCGGTGTCAGCCCCGGCGCGGATCGAGAGCATCTGCCCGCTGATCGAGGCATTCCACAACGAACACGAACGCGAGTTCAACTACCGCCGCGAAGAGGCGCCGGTGTCGATCTTCCGCATCGCGGTCAAGGCGATCGGCATCGTCCCGAAAGCCGAGATACCGCGACACGAAGTCTTGCCTCATGTGCCCGAGCCGCTCGGCCGCCGCGGCGTCTGGTTCGACGGCGTATCTCATGATGCGGCTGTCTATGAACGCGACCAACTCAGCGCCGGCGCTGCCTTTGCGGGACCCGCCATCGTCGAACAGTTCGATTCCACCACCGTGGTTCCGCCGGGAATGAGCGCGACCGTCGATGGCTTCCTGAACATTCTCATCGTGACGAAAGGCTGAGACATGACAAAGCTGATTGAAACGGGCCCTGGCCTCGATCCGGTAACGTTCGAGGTGCTGAAGAACTCCTTCATCACCACCGTCGACCAGATGGCCGAACAGATGCTTCGCACCTGCTATTCCTTCGTCATCTACAACCGAGACTTTTCGAACGCCCTGCACGACGCCGATGGCAACTCCGTCGCCCAGGGCAACTACGACATCGCGGTCCATGTCGGCACACTGCACAACACGTGTAAGGAAGTGATCCGGGTCTTCGAAGGCGATATGGCACCCGGCGATGTCTACGCAATCAACGATCCTTATGCCGGCGGTACGCATTTCAGCGACGTTCGGCTCGTCCGGCCGATCTTCGATGAAGACAAACTGATCGGCTTCTCCCAGTCGAACGGACACTGGTCGGATCTCGGCGGCTCGGTGCCGGGCTCCTTCGACGTCACCGCCCGCGACATGTTCCGCGAAGGGCTGCGGATAACGCCGCTGCGCCTTTTCCAGCGCGGCCGCTTCTGCTCCGATGTTGCCAACATGATCGCGGCCAACACGCGCGATCCCGCATCGATCATTGGCGACATCCATTCCCAGGCGCAAGCGACGCAGGCGGCCGAGCGCGAACTGCTGCGGCTGGTCAAGAAGTACGGGCGCGGCCAGGTCATGCGCGGTATGGAGGAGGTTCAGGACTACGTCGAACGTGCCGTGCGAAAGCGTCTGGCGGAGCTGCCCGACGGCACCTGGGAGACGGTCGACTACATCGACCGGGATCTCGGTGCCGGCGAGGGCATGATCCCGATCCGCATCAAGATGACGATCAAGGGCGACACGATCCACTACGATTTTACGGGAAGCCACTCGACCATTGCCTCGATGTATAATTCCGCACCGGGCGCGACCTTCTCGGCCGTGGTCGCCGGCATGAAAACCTTCTTTCCGGACCTCCCGCTCAACAGCGGGTTTTACCGGATGATCGAGGTGACCGCGCCGAAGAACAGCATCGTCAGCGCGGAATGGCCGGTGGCGGTGACCGGGTTCCTGATGCCGTTTGAAAAGATCATGAACGCGATCTTCGAGATGTGGTCGAAGATCATGCCCGAACGCGCTATCGCCTGCGCCTTCAACCTCGAATATCTGCTGGCCGGGGGACGGGATGCGCGCAAACCCGAAAAGCCGATCTTCATGTTCTACGAATGGCTGCCTGGCGGCTGGGGCGGGCGCAACGGCAAGGATGGTGCCGATGTCACCACCGCCTGCTTCGGAACCGGGCTGATGTCGCAGCCGAACGAAGGCAACGAGCGGGTCAATCCCACTCGGACGCTCGAGTTCCAGATCAAGCAGGATTCAGCCGGGCCCGGCAAGTGGCGGGGCGGCGTCGGCGTGCAGAAGACCTCATTGCTGCTTGAGGCTGAAAATGCCGTCATGTCCTATATTTGCGACCGCGAGCGTGCTGTCGTCTGGGGTGTCGAAGGAGGCCTGCCGTCGATGCCCCACGGCTTGACCATGAAGCGCGCCGGAGAAGAGACCGAGATCTGGCTCGGCTCCGTATTCTCCGATTACTCCGTCCACACAGGCGACCAGTTCGCTCGTCCGACGGCCGGCGGCGGTGGTTTCGGCGATCCACTGCAGCGCGAGCCCCGCAAGGTGATGGAGGACGTGATCGACGACTACGTTTCCCTGGAGCGTGCCAGGACTGACTACGGTGTGGTGATCCGCGAAATCGACCGCGACCTGTGCCAGTACGAAATCGACGAGACGGCGACCGAAGCCTGCCGTACCGACATCCGGGCGAAACGGAAGGGCTGGGCACGCATGGATCCCGAGGAGGTCGCGCGCAAATACCGCTCCGGCGAGATCGATACGCTCGATGCGGTTCGGCACTATGCCGTGATCCTCGACTGGGAGACCGGCGAACTACTTCCCAAAACCACCGCCCAGTTCCGGGAGAGTTTTGAGAAACGGACCGTCACCCACTGGGTCTGAGCGCCAGCGAGCGCGCCGCAATCTTGCGGGCGCTCGCGGGATGCCAGAGTTATCTGTTTTTTCGATACCATATTCAAAGAATTACTATTTCACAGGAACCTAAAGCTGGAGCAACAATGTCGCAGCGCCGCGAAGGTTGGCTGCTCCGAGGGGTATGACAGATGGCACCAGGCGTGGGACGATCGTTCACCGCGGCCAGCACACTTGAAGAGGCAATGGCAGCACGCCGGCAGGGCGCGGTGGTGCTTGCAGGCGGCACCTGGATGATGCGTGATCCCCAACGCGGGGTCGACCTTCCCGACGCGGTGGTCGCACTCGACCGAATACCGGCCTTGTCCAAGGTCGAAATCGACTCGGACCATGTCGTGATCGGCGCAGCTGTTACCCACGCAGTCCTTGGCCGCGCATTGCATGGGGCAGCGGGCTTCGAAGGTCTGGTTGACGCGGCGGAGAACGCGGCCAATCCCGGTATCCGAAGGGTCGCCACCGTGGGCGGTAACCTTTGTGCCCTCGACTTTGCCGCCGCCGATCTCGCCCCTGCGCTTCTCGTCTGTGAGGCGACGGTGGAGCTGGAGACGTTCGAAGGCCCAAAACTCATCGGTATTTCGGATTTCCTCAAAGACAGGCATGCGCTGCTGGCAGAGGCGATTGTGACGAGAATTCATCTGCGCCGCGACCTTGTCGCAAGCGCGCATATCCGCCTGCCGCTTCGGAAGGCTGGCGACTATCCGGTCGCCGTCGTCTCGCTTGCGGTGGACAAGGACAAACGATGTCGCATCGCCGTCGGCTCGGTGGAGCCGGTAGCGCGGCGCTGGACGGCGCTCGAACAGGCGATGAGGGCAAGCCAGGCCTCCGCGCTCGATCCGGAGCGCGCTGCCGGGCTTGCACTAGAGCACAATGATTTTCAGGGCCGCGACGGCAGGGAAGCGGAGGGTTGGTACCGGCGCCAGGTTCTTCCGCCGCTGGTCAAGCGCGGTGTTGCCGCACTTCTCAAGACCGAGGGCCTGGCATGGTTGTGACATTCCAGCTGAATGGCGAGGACTGCAGCTTTCACGGCGATCCGATGACGCCGCTCGTCGACATCTTGCGGCGGGAACGATTCCTGACGGGGACCAAAGCCGTGTGCCGCGAAGGCTTCTGCGGCGCCTGCACGGTGCATGTCGACGACGAAGCGGTGCCGTCCTGCCTGAAGCCGATTGGCCTGGTCCAGGGGTGCGCGGTCACGACCATCGAGGGATTGAGCTCCGGAAACCAGGCGCTGCATCCGCTCCAGGCCAATCTAGAGGCCGCCGATGCCGTGCAATGCGGCATGTGTTTTCCAGGAATGGTTATGAGCCTTTCGGCGTTCGTGCGTGACAATCCGCATGCGAGCCGTCCCGACATCAAGGCCGCGATGGTCGGCAACATCTGCCGCTGCACCGGATATGAGCGGATCGTCGACACCGTGGCCGACTGCCTTGACCAAGCGCGGAAGGCTGGCCAGTCGGTGGGAGGCCTCCATGTCTGAGCTGTCCGCCACCGTGATGAATCTTCCCCGCCGCGATGCGCAGGACAAGCTGCGCGGGCGGACGAAATACACCAACGACCGGGTTCGCCCCGACATGTTGCATGCCGTGCTGCTGCGGTCGACCGTTTCCGCGGGGCGTATCCGCAAGCTCGACCTTTCGGCGGCACTTCGCTGTCCTGGCGTGCGCGCGGTGGCGACCGGCGCCGACGCGCCAGGCCTCTACGGCATCGGCATTGCCGACCATCCGCTCCTGGCCATCGACACCATCCGCTATCACGGCGAGCCGATCGCCGTCGTTGCCGCCGAAACGGAGAAGCAGGCGCGGGCGGCGCTTGCCGCCATCATGCTTGAGGTCGAGCCGCTGGTACCGGTGTCCACCATGGCCGAGGCACTCCAGCCCGCCGCCCGTCTCGTCCACGAGGGCTGGCGCGGCTATGAGGTGATCACCGAGGGCGGCGCACGTGCCGGCAACATCGCATGGGAGGCAAAATCCAGCCGCGGCGACGTCGATGCGGCCTTCGCCCGTCCCGACATACGCATTGTCGAGAGCAGCTTCACCGTCGGCCGGCAGAGCCATGTGCCTTTCGAACCGCGCGTTGCCATCGGCTCCTGGGAGGACGGCCGTGCTCACATCCAGACCTCGACGCAGGTGC
Source organism: Mesorhizobium sp. M7A.F.Ca.AU.001.01.1.1 (assembly GCF_004022735.1). NCBI lineage: Bacteria > Pseudomonadati > Pseudomonadota > Alphaproteobacteria > Hyphomicrobiales > Phyllobacteriaceae > Mesorhizobium > Mesorhizobium sp. M7A.F.Ca.AU.001.01.1.1. The sequence goes on along the minus strand of NZ_RZPF01000003.1, from coordinate 1,507 downwards.
CTTGGACAGTTCGCAACGTCACCGGAAGGGTCATGCAGCTTGCGCCCGGGCGTGTGCGGGTCACCGTGCCGCCTGTCGGAGGCGGGTTCGGCCTGAAATTCGATGCGTCCATCGAGCCGATCACGGCACTTCTGGCGCGGATGACCGGGCGCACGGTGGTCCTGGAAAACACCCGGCAGGAAGAGATGGCAACCTGCCTCTGCCGCGAGAATGCGGAAATCCGCATTCGCTCCGCTGTCACCGCCGAAGGATACATCGCCGGACGCGAGGCGGTCGTGCTGATGGACTGCGGCGCGTATGGCGGCGAACAGGTTTTCCTGACAACGATGACGGCGCACACGCTGGGCGGCAATTACAGGGTTGGCGCAACGCGGCTCGTCAGCCGCGCCGTATACACCAACACACCACCCAACGGCGCTTTCCGAGCTTGCAACGGCGTCTACAACACCTTCGCGTTGGAGCGACACACCGACGAAATCTGCGATGCGCTAGGCTTCGACCCAATGGAGTTCCGGAAGAAAAATGTCCTGGGAGATGGCGATCTCGGTGCCACGGGGCAGGTTTTCGAGGCCGACGTGCTGGGTCCGATGCTCGATCGCATGGAGACACTGCGCGCCAGCACCGGTACATCAGAGGCCGAGGCCGACGGCAGGCTCTATGGAATTGCGACCACGGTCGGCACATGGTTCGTTTTCGTCGGGCCTTCGGCGGCGACGGTGAATTTGAACGCCGACGGCAGCGCAACGCTGGTCACCTCGGGTGTGGAGATCGGATCCGGCACGATGGTGCAATCCCTGCCGCAGATCGTGGCTGGGCAGCTCGGGCTTGCTCCCGACCAGGTGATCGTGCGCGAAGCCGATACGGATGCCGCCGGTCTCGATGTCGGCGTTGGCGGTGGGCGCACCACCGTGTCCATTGGTGCCGCGAGCATCGCCGCCTGCGCGGAAGTGCGGGAGAAGCTGCTTCGGACCGCCGGCGAGATGCTCCAGACCCGACCGGAAGACCTGGTGCTGCGGGACGGTCGTGTCGAGATCACGGGACGTCCCGGTTCCGGCATGTCGATCCCCGCTGTCGTCGCCCATGCACAGGCAACCACTGGCCCGATCACCGGAAGCGGGGCCTTTGCCGCCAGGAACACTCCGGCAATGTCCGGCTGCGCGATGGGGCATTTCATCGATGCGCTCGACATTCCCGTCTTCGTCGTTCACGAGGCCGAGGTGGCGGTTGATCCGGACACCGGCCATGTCGAGGTGCTGGCCTATCGCGTAGTTCAAGATGTCGGCCGCGCGCTCAACCCGCGCGCCATCCTGGGCCAGATACAGGGCGGCGTGGTACAGGGGCTCGGCTATGCGTTGCACGAGGAGGTGACGCTCACCGCCGACGGATGCATCGCGCAGGACGATTTCGAGACTTATCGCCTGCCGCTGGCGCAGGATGTGGTTCCGGTCGCCGCCGACCTTTACGAGGGCGCGCCGTCGATGGGGCCTCTAGGCACCAAGGGTGCGGG